>DASUME010000358.1:0-6312 GCA_036277895.1 Polyangiales bacterium | reverse complement strand
GTGTTACGGCTTGCTGAATCGCCCCCGGGTCGATATGCTGTTGCATCTTTAACACGCGCGCGTGCGCACGCGCGCGGGGCGGCACTGGCCGCGTAGCCCCGGTGGTACCCGGCTGTCCTTCGAGGACGGTCGTTTCCAGGGCCGCGAGCTATCGGCGCCGCGTTTAGCGCGCAAGGGGCCCATGTCCGAGACGACGAATCAGGAGCCTTCCCAGGCCGAGCCAGGCGCCAACGTGCCGCCCGGGAAGAAGGCTGAGTACAACGAAGCTTCCATCCAGGTGCTCGAGGGCCTGGAGGCGGTGCGTAAGCGCCCGGGCATGTACATCGGCGACGTCCACGACGGCACGGGCCTGCACCACCTGGTCTGGGAGGTGGTCGACAACGCGGTCGACGAGCACCTGGCCGGCCACTGCAACAACATCCTGATCACCATCCACGCCGACGGCTCGCTGAGCTGCATCGACGATGGCCGCGGCATCCCGGTCGGCATGCACCCGAAGGGTGTCAGCACGGTCGAGGTCGTGATGACCGTGCTGCACGCGGGCGGCAAGTTCGACAACGACAGCTACAAGGTCTCCGCCGGTCTGCACGGCGTGGGCGTGAGCGCGGTGAACGCGGTCAGCGAGCAGCTCGAGATCGAGATCTACCGCGACGGCAAGACGCACTACCAGGAGTACCGGCGTGGCGCGCCAATGGCTCCGCTGGCGGCGATCGGCACCACCGAGAAGCACGGCACGAAGATCCAGTTCAAGCCGGACTCCACGATCTTCACCCACACCGAGTTCGCGTACGACATCCTCAACAACCGCCTGCGCGAGATCTCGTTCCTGAACGCGGGCCTGCGCATCGTGCTGGTCGACGAGCGCGACGAGCGCACCACCGAGTACCACTTCGAGGGCGGCATCACCGAGTTCGTGTCCACGCTCAACAAGAGCCGCCAGGCGCTGCACGACGAGGTGATCCGCGTGAAAGACACGCGCGACAACATCGAGGTCGACATCGCGCTGCAGTGGAGCGACTCGTTCACGGAGCAGGTGCTCTGCTACACGAACAACGTCGCCAACAAGGACGGCGGCACGCACCTCACCGGCCTGCGCACGTCGCTGACGCGCACCATCAACTCGTACGGCGAGTCGCATGGCCTGCTCAAGGACCTCAAGGGCTCGGCGATGAGCGGCGAGGACGCGCGCGAAGGCCTGACCGCGATCTTGTCGATCAAGCACCCGGACCCGAGCTTCGACTCGCAGACCAAGTCGAAGCTGGTGTCGAGCGAGGTCAAGGGCATCGTGGAGAACGTGCTCAGCGACAAGCTCAGCGCGTTCCTCGAGGAGAACCCGCAGACCGCGAAGAAGATCATCGCCAAGACGCTGATCGCCGCCAAGGCGCGCGAAGCGGCGCGCAAGGCGCGCGAGATGGTGCAGCGCAAGGGTGTGCTCGACATCTCGAACTTGCCCGGCAAGCTGGCCGACTGCCAGGAGCGCGACCCGACCAAGAGCGAGCTGTACATCGTCGAGGGTGACTCGGCGGGGGGCAGCGCCAAGCAGGGCCGCGACCGGCGTTTTCAGGCAATTTTGCCGCTGCGCGGCAAGATCTTGAACGTCGAGCGCGCGCGCTTCGAGAAGATGCTCTCCAGCGCGGAGATCGGCACGCTGATCACCGCGCTCGGCTGCGGCGTGGACGGAGGCGGCAACTTCGACATCGAGAAGCTGCGTTATCACCAGGTCATCCTGATGACCGACGCAGACGTCGACGGCTCGCACATCCGTACGCTGCTGCTGACGTTCTTCTACCGCCAGATGCCGGAGGTGATCCGCAACGGCTACCTCTACATCGCGCAGCCGCCGCTCTACAAAGTGAAGCGTGGCAAGAAGGAACAGTTCCTCAAGGACGACGAGGCGCTCAGCCGCTACCTGTTCGATGCCGGCATCGACGGGCTGATCATTCGCTGCCAGGACGGCGGCACGCCGCTGGCCGGCGATCCGCTGCGCCGGGTGATCGAGGACCTCGGGCGCTTCCGCGCCGTGCTGAACAAGCTCGGGCGCAAGCAGGACGCGCGCGTGATCGAGGCGTTCGTGCGCAGCAACAAGCTCGGGCGCGACGAGCTCAACGAGGCCACGGCGCTGGAGAAGGCGCGCGACGACCTGCGGGCCTACCTGGAGCGCGTGCACCCGGACATCGGTCGCTTCGACGCCGCCGTCGAGCGCGACGAGGAGCACGGGCGCAACAAGCTGGTGGTGCAGTCGCGCGTGGGCGCGAGCTCGCGCACCACCGTGTTCGACTTCGAGTTCCTGGGCAGCGTGGACTTCGAGCGCCTGCGCGAGATCGAGGCCAGCGTGCAGGGCCTGGGCAGGCAGCCGTTCTACGCACTCGACAACTTCGAGCAGAGCGTGAGCGATGGCGAGGTCGTGGGCGACGCGGACGCGCTGTACCGCTTCGTCGACACGCGCGCCCGGCGCGGCCTGGACGTGCAGCGCTACAAGGGCCTGGGCGAGATGAACGCGGAGACGTTGTGGGAGACCACGATGGACCCCGACGCGCGCATCTTGTTGCAGGTGCGCGTCGATGACGCGGTCGAGGCCGAGCAGCTGTTCAGCGTGCTGATGGGAGACGAAGTCGAGCCGCGCCGTGAGTTCATCGAGACCAACGCGCTGGCCGTGCGTAACCTCGATATCTAACGTTAGTTAGGGGAGGGCACGGGGGCCCCCCCTCCCGGCAAGCCGTCGCGGAGCCTCCTTCCGCGAGGTTCGCTTCGCTCACGCCTGCTCTGCCGCCGGCTACTCTTTCATCGCGGAGCTGCTGAGGCCTTCGGCGCGGGCGCGCTTGCGGGCCCGGCGCTCTTCGTCCGAGGACTTCCAGGGCGGGTCGCCGATCAGCACGCCGGTGAGTACGTCGCGGGCGTCGTAGAGCTCGTGCTCGGACTTCATCTCCAGGTGCAGGTGCTCGCGCGACTCCTTGCAACCCGTGCGGCCGACGGTGCCCACGCGCTCGCCGCGCTTCACTTCCTGGCCCTTGGCCACATAGGTGACCTCCAGGTGCATGTAGCAGGAGACCGTGAGGCTCTCCGGGTTGAAGCCGAAGATCTCCAGCGGTGCGAGCTCGATGCGCGCGCGCTTGCCCGCGACCGCGGGATCGCTCTGTGCGCTGCTCGCCGCCAGCTCCGGGGCGCCGTCTTCGTCGTCGATCTCTTCCTGCGCGCCGTCGGCCGAGAGCGCACGCGGTACCGCGGTGACGGGCGGATCGGGCGCGAACGCCGAGCCCGAGTGCTGGCGCGTGGGACTCGGACGGTGCGTGATGCACACGTAGCGGCCGCCGGCGCCCATGTCGCGCGTGGGGATCTGCGTGATCTCGTCGGGCGTGAGCTCCACCGCGGTACCTCGTCCGGGCAGGTCGACACCCGCGAAGCTCACTACGCCGTCGGCCATCGCGAGCACCGGCTCGTGCATCGCGGCATCCACGTCGACGCCGCGGTGCATGCGCAGCCCGCGATCGCGATCGGCGCCGGGCTTGCTGCTGATCACGCGCGGCTCGCCCTCGAGCGGGGCGCCCCACTCGACGCCGCGGAACAGGCGCGTGGCCGCGGGCACGTCGTAGCCGTAGTGGCCGAGCAGGCGGCGGCGATCGGTGAGCACGCCGTTCTCGCCGCGCGTGCTCTGCACGCGGTCGCCCCACAGGAAGTGCGAGACGTAGCTGCGGTGCGGCGTCTGCTCGAACTGGTGATCGATCGCCCGGTGCTGCTCGCGCCACATCGAGAGCAGGGCCGCCGTCCACTCGATGTTCGCCTGCGCGTTCTCCAGGTTGCGCGGGGTGAACGGCTTGGAGAGCATCTTTGCCCGCACCTCCCAGTCGTCGCCCTGCGGGACCGCGTACTGGAGCATGTCGACGTCGATGTTGCTGCGGTACATGTCGGGCTGGATGCCGGCCAGGCCGATGCCCTCCTGATCGTCGCTCTTCTCACCGAGGCAACGGCTCGCGCGCGAGATCAGGCCGGCGATCAAGAACGGGTCTTCGTCGTTCGCCTCGGCGGCCTCGTGGATCCAGACCGCGAGCTGCTGTGCGCGCGCCGCGCTGAGGTTTGCGCAGACGCGGCGCAGCGCGCTCGCAAAGCGCGGGACGTCGAGCTTCAGCGGCCCCTCGGGCTCCGGGCCCCAGTGGTCGACCTCGATCAGCGTCGAGGTGTAACGATTGAGATCTCCACCATCCCCCCGCCGCGTCGGCCACTTGGGCCAATCCGCGCCGAGTAGGCAGAGAGCGAGACAGACCGCGACCGCCGTACGAGCCAGCACAGCTCGCAACGTGTCGAACCAGTAGCGAGGCGTCAAGAGCGGCGGCACCAGGGGGTTACATCCGTACGGTGGTCGGGTTAGCAGCGTCAACACCGACCCGCACGTCCTCCCGTGTCAAAAGCGGCCAGATGAGGAAAGATCGACCGCAGGCGGAATCATCTCTTCGTTGCGACCGACCGGTCACGTCAAGCGACCGCTTGCTCCGGCGGCACGGGCACGGCCGCCTTGAGCGCCAGCTGCGCCTCGAGGCGCTGACGCAGCTCCGGACGGTCGAGCAGCGTCTGCCGGGCGCGCTCTCGACCCTGGCCGAGGCTCTCGTCTCCGAGCGAGTAGTACGCTCCGTTCTTGGTGATCAGCGAGGCGTCGGTCGCGCTGTCGAGCAGGTCGCCCAGGGCGTCGATGCCGGTGCCGTAGCGGATGTCGAACTCGGCCGAGCCGAACGGCGGCGCGAGCTTGTTCTTCACCACCTTCACGCGCGTGCGGTTGCCGACCACCGCCTCGCCGGACTTCACCGGCCCGATGCGCCGCACGTCGAGCCGCTGCGACGCGTAGAACTTGAGCGCGTTGCCGCCCGTGGTGGTCTCCGGGTTGCCGAACGTGACGCCGATCTTCTGGCGCAGCTGGTTGATGAACATGATCGTGGTGCTGCCCTTGTGCGCAGCCGGAGTCAGCTTGCGCAGCGCCTGGCTCATCAGCCGTGCCTGCATGCCCATCTGCGGATCGCCCATGTCGCCCTCGAGCTCCGCCTGCGGCACGAGCGCCGCCACCGAGTCGACTACCACCAGGTCGACCGCGCCGCTGCGCACCAGCGTGTCGACGATCTCGAGCCCCTGCTCGCCCGTGTCCGGCTGGCTGATCAGCAGCGTCTCCGCCTGCACGCCGAGGTTCTTCGCGTACGTCACGTCGAGCGCATGCTCCGCGTCGATGAACGCCGCGATCCCTCCGGCGCGCTGGCACTCCGCGATCGCGTGCAGCGTGAGCGTGGTCTTGCCGCTCGACTCAGGCCCGAAGATCTCGATGATCCGGCCGCGCGCGTAGCCGCCCACGCCGAGCGCGCGCGCCAGCGACGGAGCTCCGCAGCCGATCACCGCCACGTCGGGCGCCGCCTCCGCGCCGAGCGGCATGATCGCGTTCTTGCCGAACTGCTTCTCGATCGACTGGATCGCGAGTTTGATGGACTTGAGTTTGTCTTGAATGCTCATCGTCTGGCTCCTCTCCGGGCTTGAGTGCATCGACGGGGCCGCGCGCTGTGCGCCTCGTTTCAGCGGGTTGCGGGCGCCGAGCTGGCGGAGCTGGCGGGCGCCGCTGGCGGGCCGTCAGCGCTTGCGGCGCGGCTCCACCCGACGGTCGAGCAGCCGGTACTGGATCGCCTCGGCCATGTGCACGAGGCTGACGTCCGCGTGCGCCTCGAGGTCGGCGATCGTACGCGAGACGCGCAGCACCTTGACGTAGGCGCGCACCGAGAGGCCGAGCGAGTCGACGGAGCGGTCGAGCAGCGCCAGCGCGTCCGCGTCCGTGCTCTCGGCGAAGCGCTCGATCAGCTGGTGGGTGGAGCCCGTCTCGCGCAGGCTTCGTGCACGCGCTCGCTCGCGCGCCTGCACCACGCGCGCGCGCACGGTGGCGCTCTGCTCGCCTCCGTCACCCTCACGCAGCGAGCGCGCGTCGACCGGCTGCAGCGCGAGGTGCAGATCGAAGCGGTCCAACAGCGGCCCCGAGATGCGCGCGCGATAGCGCTCGACACGATCCAGCGGGCACGTGCACAGCCGCAGTGGATCCTCGGCGTACCCGCACGGGCACGGGTTCATGGCCGCGACCACCAGCGGTCGCGCGGGCCAGCTCGCGCTCTGGTTCACGCGCGTGATCTGCGCCTGGCCGGACTCCATCGTCGGCCGCAGCGCCTCCAGCGCCGCGCGCGTGAACTCGGGCAGCTCGTCGAGGAACAGCACGCCATGATGAGCGAGCGACACCTCGCCGGGCCGCGCCCGCGGGCCGCCACCGACCAGCGCCTGCAAGGTCGCCGAATGATGCGG
>DASUME010000357.1:0-12001 GCA_036277895.1 Polyangiales bacterium | reverse complement strand
TCACGCCGCTGATCGACGTCGTGCTCGTGCTGCTGATCATCTTCATGGTGATGACGCCGCTGCAGGAGCGCGACCTCGGCGTGCAGCTGTCGACCGAGAAGCGCACCGAGAACAAGTCGGACGTGGCGCCCACGCAAGTGTTGGTCGCGGTCGACAAGTCCGGGGCGATCAAGATCAACAGCGAGCTGGTGTCACGCCAGGAGTACGTCGATCGGCTGAAGAAGCTGCTCGCCGGCCGCAAGCCCGAAGACCAGGTGGTGTTCGTGGTCGCCAGCGACGACACCAGCTACGCGGCACTGGTGGAGACGATCGACCGCGCCAAGCAGGCCGGCGCGCAGATGGTTGGCCTGGCCACCGATTCGAGCGCGCCCTAGCTACGCGCCAGTGCGCAGGCTGCGACATGCACGCGCAGCGCACTGCACCCAGCGCGAGCTCGCCTCACGGTAACTGCTCACTCGCTTGCTGCCGGCTTTGACAGCGTGGGCACGGACACGAGACAATCGTAGGAGCTTCATGGACGAGTCTCGAAGTGCTGCCGCAACGGCGCCCCGCAACGCGCGTGGCAATGACCCTCTGATCGGGCGCTTGATCAACGAGCGCTACAAGATCCTGAGCGTCATCGCGCACGGCGGCATGGGTAAGGTCTACCGCGCCGAGCAGGCGCCGCTCGGGCGCCTGGTCGCGCTCAAGGTCCTCAGCCCGAACTACAACGGCGACAACGACCCGGAGTTCCACAAGCGCTTCTTCCTCGAGGCCTCGATCGCCTCCAAGCTGCGCCATCCGAACACGGTCACCATCTTCGACTACGGCAAGACCGACGACGAGGTGTACTACATCGCGATGGAGCTGCTGGAAGGGCGCACGCTCCACCGTGCGTTGCGCGAGGAAGGCACCCTCAGCCCCGAGCGCACGGTCAACATCGCGAGCCAGATCTGCCGCGCGCTGCGCGAAGCGCACGGGCTCGGCGTGATCCATCGCGACCTCAAGCCGGCCAACGTCTACCTGGTCAAGCACGGCGACGAGAACGAGTTCACCAAGGTGCTCGACTTCGGGCTGGTGAAGAACATCGAGGAAAAAGGCGAGGCGCTCACGCAGGTGGGACTGTTCATGGGCTCGCCCAAGTACATGTCCCCCGAGCAGATCCGCGGCGAGTCGGTGGACTCGCGCGTCGACATCTACGCGCTCGGCGTGATGGTCTACGAGATGTTGACGGGCAAGGTCCCGTACGACTCTCCGAACTCGGTCAACATCTTGATGGCCCACGTGCACGAGCAGATCCCGACGCTGCACGATCTCAACCCGCACGTGCGCGTACCGCAGGCGCTCGAGGCCGTGGTCCGCAAGTGCATGGCCAAGAACCCGGACGACCGCTACGCGAGCATGAACGACGTGCTGTTCGCGCTGAAGCAGTGCCTCGGCCACGAGGTGCAGTCGACCGGCGAGTTCCGCATCCCGGACTTCGGCAACCTCGGTCCCGAGGTGCTCGCGTCCAGCACGCCCACGGTCAACCAGCTGCCGGCAAACACGCAGCACCACGGCACCTCCAACTCCGCGCCGCAGCACTTCGCGGCCGCCTCGAAGCCCTCGGGCACCGTCTGGCCGCTGATCTTCGCGTTCCTGTTCGCGCTCACCGGCATCGGCATTTTTCTGCTGCTGTCGGGCGTGCTCAACGAAGAGAAGCCCGAGACGCCCGCCGTGGTCATCGCACCCGCTGCCACCACCGTGGCCACGCCTGTCCCCGTGCAGGCGCCGCCCAAGCCCGCCACCGTGCAGGTCACGCTGCGCTCCACGCCTCCGGGCGCGATGGTGCTCATCGGCGACCGCGAGTACGGCCCCACGCCGGTCGAGATCGAGTGGACGGGCGCCGAGGCCGAGCCCGGCCGCCAGGTCAGCTTCCGCTTCCGGCGCACCGGCTTCCGCGCGATGACGATCACGCGCGAGGTGCGCGGCGACCGCATGCAGGTCGAGGCGTCGTTCCTCGATCCGGCCGCCGCGCGCAGACAAGGCGAACCCGGCGGCGAGACCGGCGCCCCCTGAGCGCGCACGCCCACATCGCGGGCACGCGA
Organism: Polyangiales bacterium; assembly: GCA_036277895.1. Lineage (GTDB taxonomy): Bacteria > Myxococcota_A > Polyangia > Polyangiales > DASUME01 > DASUME01. Next base: position 9,935 of record DASUME010000357.1, on the reverse strand, counting down.
CAGGGCATTTCCAGCACGGAATCGGGGCGCATCCGGTTTACGATCTAGCTCCATGATCCGTTGTCCGCTCTGCGGGATCCGTCTGCGCGACGAGGCTCCGCGCTGTCCGACGCACGGGGCTCCCGCCGTCGCGCCCGTCGTCGAAGCCGAGGCTGCCTGGGATGCTCTCGCCCCGGACGTACGCGAGGCCTTCCTCGCGCGGGGTTACCGGCTCACCAAGCTGCTCGGCCGCGGCGGCTTCGGCGTGGTGGTCGGCGCGGTGCGCGCCAGCGATGGGCTCGAGGTCGCGCTGAAGGTCACCTTCCCGGAGCAGCCGCTCGGCGTCGAGCAGCTCGCGCGTGAAGCCGACTTCCTCGCGCGCGTCGGGCCGCCCACGGTGCCCGCGCTGTACGAGACGGGCAGCGTGCTCGGTCGGCCGTACGTCGCGATCGAGCTGCTGCGCGGCGAGACGCTCGCAGATGCGCTGATCGCCGCCGAGGGGCCGATGCCGCTGACGCGCTTCGGCATGCTGGCCGACGCGATCCTGCAGGCCGTAGCCACCGTCCACCAGCACGGCATCGCGCACCGCGATCTCAAGCCGGAGAACATCTTCTTCCACGAGGAAGGCGAGCGCGTCAGCGTGCGCCTGATCGACTTCGGGCTCGCCAACGACGCGAGCATGCGCAGCGCCGAGCGGCCGGAGCCCAACGCACCACCCAGCGACGACGACGCGATCGGCACCGCGGAGTACATGTCGCCCGAGCAGTGTGAGGGCGCCTCGGACACCGACGCGCGCTCGGATCAGTACAGCCTCGGCGCGCTGTTCTTCGAGCTGATCACGGGCGCGCCGCCGTTCTGGGGCAAGTCTGCAGACGTGCGCGAGGCTCAGCGCAGCCGACGCCCTGCTCTGCTCTCGGCCAAAGTCAGCTGTCCGCCGTCGCTCGATCAGGTGATCCGACGCTGCCTCGCGAAGGATCGCGCGCTGCGCTTCGCCGACGTGGAGGCGCTGCGCGCAGCGCTCTCGATCGCGCTCTCCGAGGCGGCGCCCGCACCCAGGGCCGCGACGCAGCAACTCGCGGCGGTAGCCCCACCGCGCGAGAAGCGCACCATGGGCCTGCTGTTCTTCGAGTCGAGCTCGGGTCTGCAAGCGGTGCAGGCGCTCATCACGTCGTCTGGTGGGCAGATCGTGCAGACCACCGGCGCGCAGTACGTCGCGGCCTTCGGACACGACGTCGGCGACAACCCCGTGCGCAGCGCGTTCGCGGCTGCACAGCGGCTCGCGCTCGGCAAGCTCACCAAGCGTGCACTGGTCGACGTGGCGCCGATCTCGGTGCAGCAGCGCCCAGACGGCAGCAAGCGCCTGTTCAGCGCGGTCTTCACCAAGAAGGACCGTTACCCCGCGGACACCGATCCCGCGGGCATCACGTTCACCGGACCCGCCACGGAGGTGATGCCCGATCTGACGGTCGTGCCGGTGCCGAACCGGTCAGACCGCTTCCTGGTCAGTGCAGCGGCGCAGAGCGACGCCACCGTCTACGGTCAGCACACGCTGGTCGGCCAGGATCAGCGCCTCAGCAACCTGCGCGAGAGCGCGCTCACGGCGCTGACCCGCAGCGAGCCGACACTGGTCTCGGTGCTCGCTGGCGCGGGCTACGGCAAGACGCACGTCGCGCGCGCGCTGGAGCAGATGCTCGAGCGCCTGGTCGCGGACATCGATGTGGTTCGGCTCGCCGGCCAGGAGAGCATGGTCGGCGCGAGCTCGCAGCTGCTCCCGGAGCTGTTGCGGCGTGCGCTGCGCGTCACCCACGAGGCGCCGCTGGATCCCGAGGCGGTGCTGCGCGCGCGCTACGGCGAGCTCGACCAGCGGCACTGGGTCGGCGCGGCCTTCGCGCTCGGCTGGATCGACAGCGAGCACCCGCAGGTGCGCAAGCTGGCGGCGGCGCCCGGTGCGCTGCGCCTGGCCGCGGCGCGTGCGACCGGTGAGGCGATGCGGCTGCACGCGCAACGAGCCCCCCTGGCCGTGGTGATCGACGACGCCCACCTCGCGGATGACGCCGCGCTCGACGCGATCGAGTACGCGACCATGCGCGAGGCGCACGCGCGAATCTGGGTCTGCGTGCTCGCGCGCCCGAGCTTCCTCTCCGCGCGCCCTGCCTGGGGCGCACGCGCGGCCAAGACGCTGCAGACCGTGCTCGAGGCGCTGTCTTCACTCGAAGCCGCGGACCTCGCGCGCCGGTTGCTGCACCCCGTCGAGCAGGTGCCGCCGATGGTGCTGAACAGGCTGGCCGAGCGTACGCAAGGTGTTCCGCGCCTGCTGGTCGAGCTGATCCGCGGCCTGAAGCGCGACGGCATCGTGCGCCGCAACGAGCGCGGCACCGGTCACTACCTCGCGATCGACGAGCTCGACAAGCTGCCGGACATCCCGATCGTGCAGTGGAACGCTACACGCGAGATCGAGGCGCTGCCGCCGCAGCTCGCGGCGCACGCGCGGCTGTCGTCGGTGCTCGGCAACGGCTTCACGGCGGCCGAGCTGGAGTCGCTGCTGGAGAAGCTCGACCAGAGTGATGCGCCCGACGAAGCGCAGCTCGACGCCAGCGTGGGTGTGGCGCGTTTGGTCGAGGCCGGCCTGCTGGTCCGTCACCGCACGGGCTTGCTCGACTTCCGCCACTCGCTGCTGCGCGACACCATCTACCAGATGCTGCCGGAGCCACAGCAGAAGCGCCTGCACCACGCCGCCTACGAGATGTACCAGGGCTTCCCGATGGGCAACGAGCAGCGCCTGCCGCGGCTCGCGCTGCACGCGGCGCGCTGCGGCCAGAGCGAGGTCGCGGCATCGCTGTACCTCGAGCTCGCCGAGCGCGCGCGCAAGGCGCACGCCTATTACGACGCCGAGGTCGCGTATGGCCAGGCGCTCGCCAACGTCGCCGAGGCCGACCGCACCCGGATCGTGATCTCCGCGCGCGGGCGCGGCACCATGCGCACGCGGCTCGGCCGCCACGAAGAGGCGCAGCGCGATCTGAAGCGCGCACGCGAGCAAGCCGGCAACCTGGGCGAGCTCGCGACGGTGCGCGACCTGTTGCTCGACGAGGCGACCGTGCTCGACTGGCTGCGCGACTTCCCAGGCTCCGCGGCGCTGGTGAGGGACGCCGCCGAGACGCCTGGCGAGATGTCCGCGCTGACGCAGGTGAAGCTCGCGGTCGGACTCGCGCGCTCGCGCTGGCGTGTGGGCGACGCGGAGGGCACCGTGCGACTCGGCGCCGAGGCCGAGGCGCGCGCGCACGCGCTCGGTGACGAGGGCTACGAGTCGCGCCTGATCGCGCTGCTGATGCTCGGCACCGAGTGCGCGAGCCTGGGCCGCTACGAAGACTCGGCGCGCTACCTCGAGCTCGCGATCAGCGAGGCCCGCGCGCACGCCGATCTGCTGCACGTCAGCGCTGCCTTGGTGAACCGCGGCTTCCTCTCGTATCTGACCCAGAACGTGCAGCAGTTCTTCGAGGACATGGAGCAGGCTTCGCACATCGCGCGTGAGCTCGGCGATGGCACCGTGGAGTGGGTGTCGCTGAACAACAGCGGCGAGACCGCGTACGCGATCGACGACATCGCGCGTGCGCGCAGCGCCAACGAGCGAGCGCTGCAGCTGGCGCGCTCGCTGTGGGGCGAGACCTCGCGCGACTACCTCACCTCGGTGATGCTGGCCGCGCGCATCGCCCTGCACGAGCAGGCGCTCGACGAGACGCGCGCGGTGTACGACCAGCTGATCACACGAGCGCGCGAGGCCGAGTCGCGCGGAGACGTCGAGGCTGCGAGCGCGACCGATCAGGCGATGCTCGACGCGATCGAGCTCGGCCTGCGCGGAGGCAGCCCGGACGCCTGGCGGGCCCTTGAGGCGCGGGCCCAAGCAGGCGACGTGCCGGTCTCGGAGCGGATCGAGATCTTGCAGTTCCAGGCCGCCGAGGCGCTGCGCGCGGGCCGCGCCGACGAGAGCCGCCACGCCTTCCAGCGCGCGCTGGAGCTGCACCGCGAGTCGCCGAGCTTGATCGGCCCGCGCGTGCAGACGCACTTCGCGCGCGCCTTCCCTGGCTAGGCTAGCTGAGCACGCCGCTCGCGATCAGCGCGGCCAGCACCACCGCGAACAACGACTCGCCCGCGATCGCGCCGCCGGCGATCGAGCTGACGTGCTCCTCGGTCCAGGTCGGCCAGCGCCGTTGCAGCACGGTCAGCAACACGCCCCCCAAGAACACCGTGGCCCCCATCGCGACCGGCGTCAGGAAGCCGATGCCGAGCGCGACCGGCGAGATCAAGAACCGCCCCAGGCGCGTGTGCGCGAGCAGCGTGGAGCCCACGCCCAGCACCAGGCCGATCAACGCGGCTGTCGTGGCGTGCGGCGGCAGGGCCGAGAGGCCTCCCTGCACCGCGTCCGCGGTCGCCTTCCACGACATCACGCCGGGGGCCGGCATCTTGGCCGTGCCGATGCCGTAGGCGCGCTCCAGCACGGCGTACGTCGGCACCACCACCAGCGCGCCCACCGTCACGCCCGCGAGCGCGCCCAGCACCTGCGCGCGCACGCTCGCGCGCAGCTGGTCGCCGGTCTTGAACGCCCACAACGTCTGCGCGGTCTGCGTCGCGGTGCCGGCCACCACCGAGCCCGCGCTGAGGGAGGCCACCGTGCCGCTGCCGCCGAACACCAGCTGGGCCACGCCGCCCATCGCGCCCACTGGCGCCACGTCCGTCTCGCCGGCCGAGCGCGCGCACACCACACACAGCACGAGCGCGAGCGCGAGGCTGAGCAGCGTGGTCAGCGGGCCGAGCTGGAACGCGTAGCGCGCGACGATCACCAGCGCGAGCACGCAGCCCGCCACCAGCGCGAGGGACGACTTGCCGCTCGCGCGCACGTGCTTGAAGTCGCGCAGCCCGCGCTGGATCGCAGGCCACTCCAGCGCGAGCGAGGTCAGCGAGCTCGACAACATCAGCGCCGCACCGGGCCAGATCAGCCAGTCGCGCGCCTTGTCCGCGTCGGCGACGATGCCGTGTGCGATCAGGACCGGCGCGATGCCGACCCAGCCGAGCAGCGAGCCGAGCAGCATCGCACCGGACGCGCGCGCGCCGATCAGCAGGCCGGTCGAGAGCAAGAGCGGACTGCAGCTGACGCCGACCGAGAGCGTCGCCAGCGGCACGCCGAGGATCGCACCCGGCACCATGTACGCCTGCGGGAGCCAGCCCGGCCCATCGCGCAGCCAGCCGAACACGCCCGCGAGCAGCGCGGCGGCGATCAGCGCCCACGCGCGACGGAGAGCGCTCCCGGCGCCCGAAGCGATCGCCTCGATCACCTCGGCGGTGGCGAGGCCGGTCGGGAACGGCAGGCCGTCCGCGCTGATCAGCTGCGGCCGCAGCAGAGCCGCCACCAGCACTCCGAGCGCCCCGAGCGCCAGCCCCCACGCGATCAGCAGCCACGGGCTGGCCACGAAGCCCGTCATCGCCAGCGCCGGGATCGGGCCGAGCACCCCCACGGTCATCGCCATCACCGCGGCCGAGGCGGCGATGGTCTGGGTCAGGTTGTTCTCCAACGGACCAAACCGGCGCCGGGCACCGCGAAAGATCGCCACCCCCAACACCGAGGCCGTGATGCTGCCCCCGTCGATCGAGGCCGTCTTCAAGCCCGTGTAAACGTTGGCGGCCGCCAGCAGCGCGCCGAGCAGGCTGCCCGCGATCAACGCGCGCAGCGTGAGCTCCGGCTCCGCGGCGCCCTCTCGTTCCCCCATCCCATGTTTATCTCACGAATCCCCTCCACGGCGCGCGCGGTGTACAGTGCGACGTCCACCCAGGAGTCTCACCGCCGCCGTCACCAGGAGCCCGCCATGCAAGACCCCCGCACGCCTCCGGAGGACCTGCCGCTCAAAGCGGACGGCCTCCAACCTCTCCACGAGGAGCCCGATCCGCGCGAGCTGACGGACGACGAGCGCGCGGCGAGCTGGTTGCAAGCGGGAGGCTTCGAGGTCGGTTGATGTGACGGACGGGCCGCTGCTGCTGTTGATCGAGGACGAAGCGCAGATGCGCCGCTTCTTGCGCGCGTCGCTCGGCTCGCATGGCTTTCGCCTGCTGGAGGCGGGCACGGCGCGCGAGGGCATGGCGCTCGCCACCAGCCACAACCCGGACGTGATCCTGCTCGACCTCGGGCTGCCCGACGGCGACGGCATCGAGATCACGCGCGCGCTGCGCGGCTGGTCCAAGGTACCGATCCTGGTGCTCTCCGCGCGCGGCCGCGAAGACGACAAGGTGCTCGCGCTCGACGCCGGCGCCGACGACTACGTGACCAAGCCGTTCGGCATGAACGAGCTGCTCGCGCGCGTGCGGGTGGCGCTACGCCACGCCGCGCAGGTCGAGCCGAGCCAGCCGACGCTCGACCTCGGCGACGGCCTGCAGATCGATCTCGAGCGCCGGCAGGTACGCGTGCAAGAGCGCGAGGTCCACCTGACGCCGATCGAGTACAAGCTGCTGACCACGCTCGCACGCCACGCGGACAAGGTGCTCACGCACCGCCAGCTGCTGAAGGAAGTCTGGGGCCCCAACTCCAGCGAGCAGACCCACTACCTGCGCGTGCGCATGGCCGAGCTACGCAAGAAGATCGAAGCCACGCCCGCGCGCCCGCGCTGGTTACTGACCGAACCCGGAGTCGGCTATCGCCTCAGGGGAGCGGTATGAACTCTTCCTCGTCGCCCGGCACGAGCGGGAACTTGTGCTCGCGCCAGTCGCTCTTGGCCTGCTCGATGCGCTCCTCCGAGCTGGAGACGAAGTTCCAAAAGATGTGGCGCTCGCCGTCGATCTTCGCGCCACCGAGCAGCATCGCGCGCGTGGCGCCGTGGGCCCGCAGCGTGACGTCGAAGCCAGGGTTGAAGATCGCCAGCATGCCCGGCTCGTAGCGCGCGCCGTCGATCTCGAGCTCTCCCTCGACCACGTACACCGCGCGTTCCTCGTGTTCTCGATCGATCACCAAGGTGGCGCCGTCTTCGAGCTGCGCGTGCACGTAGAAGGTCGGCGAAAGCACGGGCGTCGGCGAGCGCTCTCCGTACGCGGTGCCCGCGATCACGTCGAGCGTCACGCCGGGCCGCACGATATGGGGCAAGGTCGAGCGCGGGTGGTGCTCGAACTGCGGCTCGGCCTCCTCGTGCTCCTTCGGCAGCGCCACCCAGCTCTGGATGCCGTGCAGGCGCATGCCGTTGCGGCGCGCCTCCTCGCCGCTGCGCTCGGAGTGCGCGATGCCGCGGCCCGCGATCATCCAGTTGACGTCGCCGGGGCGAATGGTCTGGTACGAGCCGAGGCTGTCGCGGTGCTCGATCTCGCCCGCGAACAGGTAGGTGACCGTCGCCAGCGCGATGTGCGGGTGCGGCCGCACGTCGAGGCCCTGCCCGGGAGCGAGCTCCACGGGCCCCATCTGGTCGAAGAAGATGAACGGCCCCACCAGGCGCCGCTTCGGCGACGGCAGGGTCCGCCGCACCACGAAGCCGCCGCCCAGATCGCGCGGCCGCGACTCGACCAGCAGCGAGACCACGGGCGATTGTCCTTCCAAGCAGGCAGGCGTCGAGTCGGTGTCGGGCGTGGTCGTGCTCATGCGGTCTCCGTCAATGCAGCTTCTTCGCCAGCTCGGCGATGCGCTTTCCGAGATAGCGCGCATGCGCGAGGTCCGCATCGGTCGGCGGCTGGGTGTCGTGCCCGACGGTGACCGACGGGCCGTAGGGGTTGCCGCCGGACGCGTAGACCAGCTTGTCGGTGTAGCCCGGCGCCGCGATCAGCCCCCCGAAGTGGTGGAACGTGGTGTATAGGGCGAGCAGCGTGCTCTCCTGGCCGCCGTGGGCGTTGGCCGCGGAGGTGAAGCCCGCGTAGAGCTTGTCGGCGAGCTTGCCCTGCATCCACAGCGGCCCGAGCGAGTCCAGGTACGCCTTCAGCTGGGCCGCCACGTTGCCAAAGCGGGTCGGCGTGCCGAACACCACCGCGTCGGCCCACTCGAGGTCCGCGGGCGCCGCGCGCGGCTCCTTGGCGGTCTTCTCGACGAAGGCCTTCCACTTGGGGTTGCTCTCGATGGCCTCCTTGGGCGCGGTCTCCGCGACCAGGCGCACGCGGACCTCGGCCCCCGTGCCCTGTGCTCCCTCCGCCACGGCGTTCGCGGTGGCGTAGTTGGTCCCGGTGGACGAGTAGTAGATGACTGCGACGTTCGCCATGCGTTCCTCCAGCCTCGGCAAGTAGACCCCACAGCCCGAGCGTCGCTGCAGATTCTGGAGAACTCCTTCATCACGCGCGTAGATGGTGACGTGGTAGGAGGTGGCATGCGTTTGCGCTGGTGGACGTGCGCGCTGTGGGTCGCGTGCGGAGACGACGAGCCTGTCGAACGAGACGAAGCCCCCGCGGGGGCGCTGGACGGGTCCGTGGTGCTCGACGCGACGCGCCCGCCGCGCGCGGACACCGGCGTGGACGCGGGGCCCCCGACGATCGCGTCGTCCGCGTCCTGCACCGACTCGCTCGAAGCGCCGGGAGCGCTGGTGTGCACGCAGCCAGACCCGACCGAGCCGAACGACGAACGCCACCCGGCCACGCTGCTGACCGACGCGTGTGCGTCGGTCGTCGCCCGCGCCGCCGACAAGGACGAGGACGCGTACCGCTTCACCACCAGCCACGCCGACCCGGTCTCGATCGAGCTGCTCTACCGCGACGAGGCGCGCGCCGACCTCGCGCTCGGCGTGTACAGCGACAACCGGCTGGTCGCGCGGGGCAACGCGCGCCGCAGCAGTGCGAGTGAGCTGGAGTCCGTACTGTTCGTCACGCAGCCCGCGGCCGACTACGACGTGCGCGTCGAGGGCACCCACGTCGGCACCTGCGTGCCCTACGCGCTGCGCGTGAACCCGAGCTGGTGCACGGATGCCTACGAAGACAACGACAGCACCGCCAAGGCGAGCCCGCTCGACCTGACCCACGGCGCAGTCGAGCTCGACGCGACCGGCTCCCGCTACGAAGCGGACTACTACGCGTTCTCGCCCTCCAAGGCCGACCCCGTGTTGGTCAGCGGCTCGTACGAGGTCGACGCCAGCTCGAACATGCAGCTGCGGCGTGTGCTCAGCAACGTCACCGGCTTGAACGCGATCGACGATCCTGGAGCGCGCACCGGCACGCGCGAAGAATGGCAGCACTGGCTGCGCAGCGACACGCCGAGCTACGTGGTGCAGATCGCGCCCAGCGGCGAGGGCTGCGTACGCTACGCGCTGCGTGTCGATCCGTACGCGTGCACTGACAGCCACGAAGACAACGACACGCTCAGCCAGGCCGTGCCGTTGCCCGATGCGCTCGAAGCCAGCGTGTTCCCCGGCGACGACGACTTCTTCACGCTCCCTGCGAGCAGCGGCGGCCAGTGCACGCTCAGCTACCAGGCCGACGACGCCCAGCAGCTGCGCATCGACGTGTTCAGCACCGGATCCGGCGTGATCGCGAGTGGCCTCGGCAAGCAGGCGCCGGGTCAGGCGCAGACCGTGAACGTCGAGTGGACCGGCGTCGCGGCGTACCTCTCCGTCAGCGCACGCACGACGAGCTGCCAGCCCTATCGGCTGCGCTGCACTACCAGCCCGCGATGAGCGCGGGTAGCTCGCCCAGCGCGCGGATCGTCGCGTCGGGCTTCACGTCGCCGAGCGCAGGGGAATTCGCATGCGGACGAAACACGCCGCGCATGCCCACACGCTGCCCGCCCCACACGTCGTCGCGCGGCCGATCGCCCACCATCACCGCGTTCCCGGCCGCGACGCCCAGCGCATCCAGCACGTGATGGAACGCCTGCGGGTGCGGCTTGCTGAACGGCATGTTGGAGGTGTAGGCGCGCACGTCGATCAGCACGTCGAGGCCATCGCGGGCGAGGAAGTGCTCGTGGAACGTGTCAGGCCAGTGCGTGTTCGAGAGCAAGCCGATCTTCACGCCCTGCG
>DASUME010000356.1:0-5347 GCA_036277895.1 Polyangiales bacterium | reverse complement strand
GTCGGTGCTCGGGCTGTCGTCGCTGGTGATGATCTTCCAGCCGCACACGCGGCTGCTGGAGGCGCGCGCGCTGGTGCAGGAGCGCATCGGCCAGGTGCGCCTGCCCGCGATCAGCCGGCCGCCGGTGATCCTGTCGCCGCTCAGCTCGACTAGCCGGCTGCTGAAGATCGGCATGTGGTCCGAGCAGCACTCGCAGCTGGAGCTGACCGACTACGCGCGCTGGACGGTGCGGCCGCGCCTGATGGCGATCCCCGGCGTCGCGAACGTCGCGATCTGGGGCGAGCGCGACCGCCAGCTTCAGGTGCGCGTGGATCCGGACCGCCTGGCGGCGCTCGGACTGACCAGCGATCGGCTGCTGACCACGATGCGCGAGGCCGTGGCGCCGCGCGCAGGCGGCTTCATCGACGGCCCGAACCAGCGCCTGCCCGTGATCCACGCTGCCGTGGTCGCTGATGCGAGCGAGCTGGCGCGCGTGCCGCTGCCCGCGCTGCCGGGCGCATCTTCGCTGACGCTGGGCGACATCGCCGAGGTGATCGAGTCGCACCCGGCCGAGATCGGCGAGGGGCTCGTCACCGCGGGCCGCGGCCTGTTGCTGATCGTCGAGAAGCAGCCGCAGGCCAACACGCTCACCGTCACGCGCGCGGTCGACGACGCACTCGCCAAGCTCGGGCCGAGCATGCCCGGGGTCCAGCTCGACGCCACCATCTTCCGGCCCGCGAGCTTCATCGAGCGCGCGCTGCACAACCTCGCGGAGGCGATGGGCATCGGCTGCGTGCTGGTGATCGCCGTGCTGTTCCTGTTCCTGTGGGACGTGCGCACCGCCGTGATCAGCGTGACCGCGCTGCCGCTGTCGTTGTTCGCGGCGACGGTGGTGTTGACGGCGTTCGGGCGCGCGATCGACACCATGGTGATCGCGGGGCTCGCGATCGCGCTCGGCGAGGTGGTCGACGACGCGATCATCGACGTCGAGAACATCCATCGCCGGCTGACGCTGGAGCCCGAGCGCAGCGTCGCGCGCACGCTGGAGATCGTGCTCGAGGCCTCGCTCGAGGTGCGCAGCGCGATCGTGTACGCCAGCGCCGTGGTGTTGCTGGTGTTCGTGCCGGTGTTGTTCCTCGATGGCGTGGCCGGCGAATTCTTTCGGCCGCTCGCGCTCGCGTACGGCCTGGCCGTGCTGGCGTCGACGCTGGTAGCGCTGACGGTGACGCCCGCCTTATCGCTGCTCTTGCTTGCGCGCGGGAAGGCCCCGAGCTCCCCGCTGGCGGCGACGCTCGCGCGACGCTATCGCCCGCTGCTTCAGCGCTTGCTGGACTTCCCGCGCACGGTCGCGGTCGGCGCGCTGCTGGCGCTGGTCGCCACGTTCGTGCCCGCCGCGGGCTTGCGCGAGCAGTTCCTGCCCGCGTTTCAGGAGAACGACCTGCTGATGCACTGGATCGCGCGGCCGGGCAGCTCGCTGTCCGCGGTGGCGCGCACCGCCGACCTCGCGCGCGTCGCGCTGTTGCGCATCCCGGGCGTGCGAAACTTCGGCGCACACATCGGGCGTGCGGAGGTGGCGGACGAGGTGGTCGGGCCGAACTTCGCCGAGCTCTGGATCAGCATCGACCCGAAGGTCGATCTGCCCAGCACGGTCGACAGGGTGCGCGCGGTGGTCGATGGCTACCCGGGTGTGTACCGCGACGTGCAGACGTACCTGCAGGAGCGCATGCGCGAGGTGCTAAGCGGCGGCGGCAGCGCGATCGTGGTGCGGCTCTACGGCCCGGACCTGGCGGCGCTGCGGGGCTCGGCGAAGCAGCTCGCGACCGAGCTAAGCGGCGTGGCGGGCGTGGCGCACGCGAAGCCCGAGGCGCACGTGCTGGTGCCGCAGATCGAGATCCGCCCCGACCTCGCGCGCTGTGCGGCGCTCGGCGTCGACCCGGGGCTGGTGCGCGCGCGGGCGTCGACCCTGGTGCAGGGCGAGCGCGCCGGCCAGATCGTACGCGGCCAGCAGCCGATCGACGTGGTGCTCTGGAGCACCGAGAACGTGCGCCAGGACGTGCACGCGCTCGCCGAGCTGCGCATCGCCGTCGACGACCTGCGCAGCTATCGGCTCGGCGAGCTGGCAAGCGTGCGCATCGCGCCGATGCTCAACACGATCGCGCACGACGCCGGCTCGCGAAAGCTCGACGTCTCGGTCGACTTGAAGGCGGACGCGGACCTGCGCGGGGTCGCCGCCGAGGTGGCCGCCCACGTGAAGGCGCTCGCGCTCCCGCCCGGCCACCACGCGGAGATCTTCGGCGAGTACGAGGCGCGCTCGCGCGCGCAGAGCCGGCTGCTCCTGGTCTCGGCGCTGTGCTTGGCCGGCATCGTGCTGCTGCTGCTGGCGGACTTTCGCGCCTGGCGGCCGACGCTGCTGGTGGTGGCGAGCTTGCCGTTCGCGCTGGTCGGCGGCGTGCTGGCCGCGCTCTGCGCCGGCGGCGTGATGTCGCTCGGCACGCTGGTGGGCATGGTGACGGTGATCGGCATCGCGGCGCGCAACGGCATCATGATGATCGCGCACTTTCGCCAGCTGGAGAGCGAGGGTATGGCGTTCGGCCGCGAGCTGGTGCTGCGCGGGGCGTGCGAGCGCCTGGTGCCGATCGCGATGACCGCGCTCGCGACTGCGCTCGCGCTGGTGCCACTGATCGTGCGCGGCAACGCGCCGGGTCACGAGCTGGAGTACCCGATGGCGGTCGTGATCCTCGGCGGCGTGTTCAGCTCGACGGTGCTGAACCTGTGCGTGCTGCCGGTGCTGCACCTGCACTTCGGCAGGCGCGCTCAGTAAGACGCCTTGATGCCCGCGTGGAACCAGCGCGGCGCGTTGGGACGCGCGCCGAACGGGCGGCGCGAGACGATGTACTGGCTGTCGAACAGGTTGTAGATGTTCGCGTACATCGAGAGGGGACCCCAGATCTTGGCGGAGCCCGCGATGTCGACGATCGTCTGCGCGTCGGTCGCGATGGTGTTGTTGAGGCTGCCGCGGCCCGCCACTTCACGCTCGCGCGAGACGTACGTGAAGTTCGCGTTGAACGCGGCGCGCGGATGCTCGACGCCCGCGCTCAGGCGCACCTGATTGCGCGGCACGTACGGCATCTCGTCGCCCTTCTGCACGTTGCCGAAGATCGGGTCCTGCGACATGAAGGTCTCTTCGAAGTACGACTTCGTCCAGGTGTAGGCGACGCCGATCGGCACGCGCCAGACGTTGATCGGCAGCTCGTGCTCGAGCAGCACCTCCAGGCCGTAGGTGCGTGCGGCGCCCGCGCTGTACTGCTGGTTCAGCTGGCCGCCGTTGTCGGGATCCGCGCCCGTGCAGCCGCTCGACTCGGTGCAGATGTCGGTCAGGTTCTTGTAGTCGTTGTAGAAGAACACCGTCTCCGCGCGCAGCAAGCGCTGCGTGAAGCGGGCGCCCGCTTCGTAGTTGATGCTCTTCTCGGGCTTCGCGTTTCCGCTGCCGGGTGGCGGCGGGCTGAAGCCCTCGTAGACCCCGCCGAGCAGGCCGAGGCCCCGCCACAGCCCCTGGTACACGCCGACCCCGGGCAGCACCGCCGCGTTGAACGCGGTCTCGGTCGTCACGGCGACGCGGTCCTTCGAGCGCGACGCGATCAGCTCGGTGCGGATACCCGGAGTGATCGTGAGCTCCTTCCAGCTCACCGCGTAGTTCGCGTGCAGCGCCACCGCGTGCGTCGAGTCCTTGTTGAACGCCGTCGTCTGCGGATAGGCGTTGACCGGCGTCAGCTGATCGCCGTCCACCAGGAACGCGTTCTGCGTATGGTGGCGATCGATGTAGTCGTTGTGGTAACGCGCGCCGGCCTCGACGCGGTGTGTGATCGGCCCTGTTTTGCCGGCCCAGTTCAGCCGTGACTCGACGCCCTGCGAGATGAAGGAGCGCTGGTTCGGTCCGATCAGGATCGCCTGCGACGCGTTCGCCGACGCTTGCTGCCCGCGCAGGATGCCGAGGTAGGTCGGGTTGCGTCCGACCGTGGGGTTGTTCAGCACGTCGAACAGGTTCGCGTCCGGGAAGCCGTTCACCTTGCGCCAGGTGCGCTGGAAGTCGTGACGGTAGACGTTGGTGACCAACGTCAGGTTGCGCTTCTGCGACTTGAGCGTGTGCGTGAGTACCGCCGAGACGCGGTAGTTGTGCATGCGATCGAGCTGGCTCGCCGAGTAGCGCCGGTTCGGGTTGGCGCGAAAGTCCGCATCCGAGACGCCGAGGTACGACTCGTTCGAGGTCTCGTCCGAGTACGTCAGCTTGAGCTTCACCTCGTTGCTGACGTCGTCGCCATGGTGCGTGTACGACGCCTTCATCATCCACTCGTCGCGGATGAAGCCCGTGTCCGCCTCGCGGCCGCGTGAGTCTTCCAGCTCCTTGAAGCCGTTGTTCTGGATGCGCGTGGCCTCGATCAGGAAGCCGAACTTGCCGGTGTTGATGCCACCCCAGGCGTTCGCCTTGCCGTAGCCGTACTGGCCGACCGCGATGTCCGCGTACGCGGCCGTGTCATCCGGGATCTCGCGCGTGGTGAAGTCGATCACGCCGGCCACCGTCTGCGGGCCGTAGCCGATCGCCCCCGGGCCCTTGATCACTTTCACCTTGGTCATGCGCGTCAGCAGCGGAAAGTAGTACCCCGCCGGTGCCGAGTAAGGTGCCGGTCCGAACAGCACGCCATCCTCGAGCAGCGTGACCTTCTTGCTGCGATCCGGGTTCACGCCGCGCAGCGAGATGTTCGGACGCAGGCCCATCCCGTCTTCGGTACGCACGTACAGACCCGGCGCATTCAGCAGCGCCACCGTCGGGTCGTCGTACTCGAAGCGCTCCAGCTGCTTGCTCGTGATCACGTGCGCCGACCCCGCAAGCCGCGCCATCGGCGTGCCCACCACGACGACATCGATCGGCTCTTGCACGACCACCGGCACCGGCGCGAGCTCCGCTTCTGCGCGCGGGCTCGGACGCTGCTGCGGCGGCTCGGGCGCAGGCGGCACCGGAGCGGGCGGCACCGGCGTGATCGGCGCAGGCGGTGGCGACGGCGCGGGTGCAGGAGGCGGCGCGGGCGGCGGAGCAGGCGGCGCGGGCGGCGGAGCAGGCGGTGGCTCCGGCGGCGTGGGCGCGGGCGCAACGGGAGGAGCCGGCGCAGGCGCGACCGGAGGGGCCGGAGCAGGTGCAACGGGCGGCACCGGCGCTTGCGCGAGTGCGCGCGTTGCCGTGGCGCAAAGCAGCACCACGCCGAGAACCGATGTTCGACGACTGAGGAAAATACTCACGAAGACGCTCCAGACGACGAAAGTCAGATGGGCCGAATGTGCGGCGGTGCCTGCTCGGGCGCCGGCAAAATCCACG
>DASUME010000355.1:0-2198 GCA_036277895.1 Polyangiales bacterium | reverse complement strand
GGCGGAAGCGGCGATGGCGCGCGGCGACATCGAGGGCACGCTGGAGATCCTGGAGCCTTGGGCGGGGCCGCTGTCGATGCTGTTGCGTACGCCGCAAGGGCAGGGCCTCGCACTCGATGCCAAGGCCGCGCTCGCGCGTGCGCTCGGTCTGCTCGGTGCGGCCTACGCGCGCAAACAAGAGTTCGCGTCGGCCGAAGAAGTGCTGCGGCTGGGCGTGCAGTGGGTGCAGGAAGGGGAGATCACCGGCCAGCTGTTCGCGCAGCTCGGCGAGCTCTCGCTGCAGCAGGGGCAACCCGGCCAAGCGATCGGCCTGCTGCGTCGCGCGCTCGCGCTCGGCTGTCCGCGTGAGAACGTGTTGCCCACGCTGGCGGACTGCTTCGTGCAGCGTGGTCGCTACGTGGCGGCGCTCGCGTGCGTGGACGAAGCGCTCTCGCGTGGCGTGCCCGAGGACCGCATGAAGCACGCGCGGCTCGCCTCGCTGGAGAAGGTCGGCCCGGTGTACCGCGAGTTCAAGCGCCGCGTGCCCGGCGCGATGTCGCGCGCGTCCTGAAGATTTCCAGCTCGACGCAAATAATACCGTCGGGGTGATGTAAATCTCGGCGCAGCGGCCGTACCCTTAAACATCACAGGCGAGTTCCACCGGTCGGGGGGCCGGGGGAAGGGGACCTCCGATGTTGGGCAGTATCGACGTTGCAGCCAGCGGCTGCAGCGTGAGGGCGTGGTGCGTCTTGCTCGCGGCCACGCTCGGGGCGTGTGGCGACGAGCTCGCGGCGACCACGCCAGATCAAGCGAATCTGTTGGTGCAACGTGTGCCGGAGCTCGGCTGCTTCGAGGACATTCCTTCGCCGGGTAGCTGCCAGCGCAGCGCGGACTGCGCGGAGCCCGCGCTGCGCTGTGTGCACGATCAGCAGGCCCAGAACGTCGACCGCGGAGCCGCGCCGCTGCGCTGCGGCACGCCGGTCGGAGCGCGCGCCGCGCATGCGCTGTGCAGTCAGGGAAGCGACTGCGAGAGCGGACTCTGTGCACTGACGGGCGTGTGCGTCGAGCCGTGTCTCAGCGACGAAGACTGCGGCCTGAGCGACGCCTGCCGCCCGGTCGAGACGCGCCTCGGCAACACCGCGCTGCAGCCGGTGATGGCGTGCACGCGCGCGCTGGTGTTGCCCGACGATGTCGCGGTGAGCTACGCGCCGCGCGGCTACGAGCTCGGCAAGGGACGCGATGCGCTGTCGATCCCGGGCGCCGATACGAACGCGCTCGTGTACGTGCAGGGCGAGTGTGGCAAGTCGCTCGACCTGCTCACGCTGCGCTCCAACGATCTCGGCCGCACCGTCTACGATCGCGACGGGCTGCGCGACGGCAAGCGCCAGGAGAACACGATCCTCCACGACGGCAGCGCGCTGGCTGCGCTCGTGTACCCGAACAACCCGCTGCTGACGGCGATGACGACGGGCCTGCAGCTCGGCGTGCGCAGCGGCAACGCGCAGCACGCCGAGTCGGTGACCCTGTCGCGGCCGCGCGGGCGCGGGGTGCTCGATCTCAACCTGTTCTACGTGGGCGGCGGCAGCGAGCTGGAGAAGGGTGGCTTTCACCCCGGCGACAAGCGCGTGCGCGAGATGCTGCAGGTGTTCGACGAGCGCCTGCACGCCATGGACGGCCTCGCGCTCGGCGCGGTGCACGAGTTCGACGTGGTAGGCGCGCTGCGCGAAGAGCTGGCCGTGCTCGACGTCCCGCGACGCAAGGTGGGCGACCGCGAGATCGAGGGTCGTCCCGAGCGACTCGAGGAGCTGTTCCGGCTCTCGGCCGGGCTCGAGACGCCCGGCGTGAACGTGTTCATCATCGGCGACATGGGCGACTACATCGGGATCGCCGGCGGCATCCCCGGTCCACTCGGCCTGCACGGGACGGAGCGCTCGGGGCTCGCGCTGGCCGCGGACCTGATGGGGGACATGGTCGGTGCCGATCAGGTGCTGCTGCACGAGATCGCGCATTACCTCGGCCTGTTTCACACCAGCGAGAGCAGCGGCTCCATCCTCGAGCCGCTCGCCGACACACCCGAGTGCGACAAGAGCTTCGACAGCAACGAGGACGGCGTGCTCGGCACCGACGAGTGCGAGGGACACGGCGCGGAGAACCTGATGTTCTGGACCGGCCCCGGAGTGCTGCTTTCCCCGCAGCAGATCGACGTGTTCGCGAGTTCC
>DASUME010000354.1:0-3235 GCA_036277895.1 Polyangiales bacterium | reverse complement strand
CGCGTCCAGCTCGACTGCCCGAAGCCGAGCAGGCCCACCACCAGCGGCGCCCACACCCAGTGCAAGGTGAAGCCGAGCACGGCGGCCACCGCCCACGGCAGCGCGAGGAACGTGGAAGCGGAGAACCACGACGCGGGCCAGCTGATCAGAACGCGATAGGGGCCGCGCGGGTTCTGTACGCGGCCGATCCGGAAGAAGTAGATGAACGTGGCCAGCTGCGCGTACCAGAGTAAGGCCTCGACACCGAGGCCTCCGTGGCGGGACAGCGTGGGCTCGATCGCGGTCGAGCTGAAGGTGTGGATGCCCAGCACGATGCCCGCGAAGACCGCGAAGAAGCGATGGCGGTAGAGGACCGCGATCGCGATCGTCGAGAAGTAAGCCGCCAACGAAAAAACGAGGAACCCGCGCATCGGTAAGTCTTCGTCGCGCACCATAGCAAGAGCGTTGCCCCGGCTGGTTGCGATCCCACGCAGGCTGGTAGTACGTTCAGTGAGTGCGCACCATTCTGCACGTCGATATGGACGCCTTCTACGCGTCCGTGGAGCAGCGCGACGATCCGTCGCTGCGCGGAAGGCCCGTGATCGTGGGTGGCCGCCCCGACTCGCGCGGGGTGGTGGCGGCCTGTTCGTACGAGGCGCGCAAGTTCGGGGTGCACTCGGCGATGCCCTCGGTCACGGCCGGGCGGCTGTGTCCGCAGGCGGTCTTCGTGCGCCCGCGAATGGCGCACTACGTCGCAGTCAGCCGCGAGATCAGGGCGATCTTCGATGAGGTCAGCGTCCTGGTGGAGCCGCTGTCGCTCGACGAGGCGTACCTGGACGTGACCGAGAACAAGCTCGGCATGCAGGGGGCGGCCGAGCTCGCGCAGTGGATCCGAGCGCGCATCCGCGAGCGCACGGGGCTGACCGCCTCGGCCGGGGCGGGGCCATGCAAGTTGGTGGCGAAGATCGCCAGCGACGTGAACAAGCCCGACGGCCTGTGTGTGGTCGAGCCCGCGGACGTCGCGGACTTCCTGGCGCCGCTGCCGGTGACGCGGCTCTGGGGAGTGGGGCCCGCCACGGCCAAGCGGCTGGCCGAGATCGGGATCAAGACGGTCGCGGACGTGCGTACGCGCTCCTTGCCCACGCTGGAGTCGCGGCTCGGGCGCTACGGCGAGCTGTTGCTGCGCCAGTCCTGGGGCGACGATCCGCGCGAGGTCCACTCGCACCGCGTGCGCAAGAGCCGCGGCAGCGAGACCACGTTCGCAGCCGACGTGCGTGACCTGAGCGACCTGTGCGAGACGCTGATGCAGCAGTGCGAGGAGCTCGCGGGCGAGCTCGCCGCCAGCCACACGCGCGCGCGCACGGCCACGCTCAAGCTGCGTTATGCGAGCTTCAAGACCATCACGCGCAGCCGCACGTTCGACGCGCCGTTCGACGACGCGCAGCTGCTGTACCGGGCGGCGCGCGACCTGCTGTTCCACGGCACCGAGGCCGGCACGCAGGCGGTGCGGCTGATCGGCATCTCGGTGAGCTCGCTGATCGGGGACGACGAGCCCGAGCAGCTCACGCTCCCGTTTTTGAGCCCCCAGCGCGGCACGTGATATGCCCCTGCAGTGCGTTTCGTCGCCCCCCTGCTCGCACTCCTCACCCTCTGTGCGGCTTCTGCCAGCGCGCAGTACGTCACCATGCGCGAGTATGAGCGCATGCTCGACCACGCCAAGGTGGCGGCCACGCTCGACACCAACCTGTTCTTCGGCCACGCGCTGAAGGGCGAGCAGGGCGCGGGATACTCGTTCGTACAGCCCACGGCGATGCTGGCCGCTCGCTACAAGGAGGCGGTGTTCGAGGCGGCGCTCCCGTTCGCGTACTTCCACCAGAACAACGACTTCAGCGACGACAAGAACCGCGTGATCGTCGGCAACCCGTGGCTCGCGCTCGCGTACCTGCCCGACTGCACCTGCGGGCTCTCGCGGCTGAGCCTGGGCGTCGCGGTCGACGCCGCACAATCGGACAGCCCGCTCGAGCGCGCGGGCCTCTCGCTGGCGCGCGGCGCGATGGGCGACTGGGACGGCTACCTGTGGATCGACAAGATGCTGCCGATCGTTGCCGGCGCGAGCACGCGCATGGATCTCGGCATGGTGCGTCTGTCCTGGGACGGCGATCTGATCTTCGGGCTGCCGGCGCGCACGCGCGAGTTCAACTTCGGCATGCAGCACGCGGGCGAGCTCGCCGTGTTGTTCAACTGGCACCTGCAGATCGCCGGCCGCGCCTCGCTCGCCTGGTACCCGACGTTCCCCGGCGACGACTTCCAGTCCGCGCTCTCGTTTTACCTGCGCTACGTGGTGGTCACCGACTCGGTCGGCGTGCGCTTCACGTTCAACATGGATCCGCCTCGCGGCTGGTCCTTCGACGAGCACGGCGTGTGGGGCGCGGGGCTGTTCTACTCGACGCGGCTCTAGCTCTTCTTGCGCTTGCGGATGCGCTCGAGCTTGGCGTCTTCGTCGCGCGCCACCTCGGCGATCTGGTCGCGTAGCCACTGGTGCGCGGGGTCGTTGTCGAAGCGCTCGTGCCAGAGCAAGTTCACGCTGTGGTTGGGCAGCGCGAGCGGCGCGGGGATCGCGACCACCTGCGCATCGCTGATCGCCGCCAGCACGGTGGGTGCCGTCAGCACCAGGTCGCTGCGCGCGACGATCGCGAGCGCGGCCAGGAAGTGCGGCATGCGCAGCGCGATCGTGCGCGTCTTGCCGAGCTCGGCCAGCGCTTCGTCGACCTGGCCGAGCCCGTCGCCGCGTGGCGCGACCAGCGCGTGCGGCAGCGCGAGGTACTGCTCCAGCGTGAGACGTTTCTTGAGCGCCGGATGATCGGCCCGCAGTAGGCACGCGTAGCCGTCGCGGAACAGCGTCTTCTGGAGCAGGCCGTGAGGTGGCGGTTGCGGCGGCGCGTTGCGTGTCTGCTCGACGCGCGGATAGACCGCGAAGTCGACGTCGCCGGTCTCCAGCCGCTCGGCGAGGTCGGGGGTGCTGTTCGCGAGCAGCGTGAGCGCGATGCCGGGCGCCTGCGCGCGTACCCGGGCGAGCAGCGGCGGCATCATCAGCACGTCGAACAGGTCGGGCGTGGCGAGCGTGAAGGTGCGCTGGGCGGTGCTCGGCTCGAACGCGCTCTGCACGGCGAGCGCGCGGCCGAGCGTGAGCAAGCCGCTGCGCAGCGGGAGCACCAGCGCCTCGGCGCGCGGCGTCAGCACCATGCCGCTCTGTCCG
>DASUME010000353.1:0-10466 GCA_036277895.1 Polyangiales bacterium | reverse complement strand
TGGTTACGATCGCCTCTCCGTTCCTGCGCGCGCAAACGACTACGTGCGCGTCGACGATGTCAGACGTTCGGCTCGCTGCGAGGAGGATGCCCACTTGCGTGGCGTCGGCGGCGTCGAGTGTTGCGACCGACACATTCGGCTGTCGCACCAAGCGAGACAAGCGGGCCTGCTGCGCAGGGCGACGCATCGCCTGGGCGAGCGCGGTGGCGGGGATCGTGATGCGTGCCCCGAGCTCCGCGGCTCTGCCTAGCAGAGCGATCACGCGCCGGTCCCCACGGTCCAAGGCGATCAGACCGCCAGCGTCGAAGGTGACGCCGCTCATGCCGCCTTACGCCGGCGCTTGGACTTGGCCTTCGGCTTCAGTACCGAGTCGGCCCAGGCCCGCTCTCGGGGTCGGAGGGGCCCGCCGGTCTCGGCGAGCGCCTGCCCCAACATCGCCCCCCAGCCCGCCACGTCCGCCAGCGACACCGTCACCGCGTGCTTCACGAAGCCAGAGACGCTCTCGAGCTTGCCCGCTGCCACCAGCTTGCGGATGGTCTCCAGCTGCTCGTCCTCCAGCGTGACGGTCACCTTCTTGGTCGCCATACCGTTCACCATACCGCCGAGCGGTCGGACCAGCAATCACGTGGAGCAGCCTGCGCGCGAGCGATTTACGGCAGAGGCGCCGCTCGCATACAGTGTCTGTCATGAACCGGCTCGCGCGCATCGCGGTGCTCTGCACTCTCCTCGCCTGCCACACCGGCACTCCGCCTGCGGTGGAGACGTCGGGTCCCAGCTGGCGCGTGTGGTCGCAGCAGGCGTTCGCGGAGGCGCGGGCTTCGCACAAGCTGATCTTGCTCAGCGTGCAGGCGGACTTCTGCCACTGGTGTCACGTGATGAACGCGACCACGTATCGCGATCCACGCGTGCTCGCGCTGTTGGCGGAGCACTTCGTGTTGCTGCGCGCGGACGAGGCCGAGCGGCCGGATCTGCGCGAGCGTTATGCCGCGTGGGGATGGCCCGCCACTGCGTTGCTGACAGCGGACGCCCAGCCGATCGTGAACCTGCGTGGTCATCAACCAGCTGCACGTTTCGCCGCGCTGCTGGAGGATCTGGTCGAGCGGCAAAGGCGTGGCGAGCCTCTGACCGAGACCGCACTGCCTCGAGCGGTCGCGCCTACGCACGAGCGCGCCCTGCAGCAGCTCGACGCGAGCTACGACGCGCAGCAGGGAGGTTGGGGCACGCCACAGAAGTATCCGTTCGCGGCGCCCGTGGAGCACGCGCTGTGGCGGAGTGCCGTGTTCCACGAAGCAGACCGTCAGGCGCGCGCGCTGCAAAGTCTGCAAGGGTACGCGCAGCTGATCGATCCCGTGGCTGGCGGGCTGTTTCAGTACTCGCTCGAGGGCGTGTGGACGAAGCCGCACTACGAGAAGCTCAGCGCGATTCAAGCCGGGGCGATCGTGAACTTCAGCCATGCCTACCGCGCCAGCGCCGACCCGAGCTGGTTGCGCTATGCGCAGCAGACTGCCGGCTACGTGCTCACCACGCTGCGCTCGCCCGAAGGTGCGTTCTACGCCAGCCAGGAAGCAGACGTGGGACACGTCGGCGAGCCGACGCACCGCCAGGGTGCCGACTACTACCGTCTGCGCGCCGAACAGCGCGCCCAACAGCTTGCGCCGGGCGTCGACGAGCGGGTCTACACCAACCTGAACGGTGAGCTGATCGTCGCCCTGTGCGAGCTCTACCGCGCCGACGGCGATGCTCGCTGGCTGGAGCACGCGCGCCGTGCGCTGCCCGGGGATAAACGTGCCTACGCCCATGAGGCCGCTTCCAAGGACGTGCTCTACCTCAGCGATCAGGTCGCGATGATCCGCGCCCTCGACGCACTCGCGCTCGCGACCTTCGACCCTGCGCTGGAGCATCGCGCAGACGACACGCTGCGCTTCGTGCTCGACACGCTGCAGGACACAGAGCGCGGCGGCTTCTACGCGCACACTGCGATCGAGGGAGCCGCAGGTGTGTTCGCCGAGCGCCAGAAGCCCTTCGACGAGAACGCCGAGCTGGCGATGCTGCTCACGCAGCGCGCACACATCGAAGACGACGCCGAGCTCACCACGGTTGCGCGTCGCACGCTGACCGCGATCTCCGATCAAGTCGCGGCCCGAGGTCGAATGATCGGGACGTACCTGCTCGCGCTGGAGCAAGTCGACGGCCCGTACGTGATGTTCTCCATCGTCGGCCACGCCGACGACCCTGCCGTACGCGCGCTGCAGCAGGCGGCCTACCGCGCCTACGTGCCGCAAGGCATCGTCGCCTTCAACGAACCCGAGCACAGCCGCTACCCATACCCCGGCAAAGCCGCCCTCTACCTGTGCTCCGACAACGCCTGCTCCTCGCCTGTCAGCGACCCCGCGCAACTTCCAGCCGCCCTCGCGGCCTTCCTCGCGGACGAGTCCGCCGCCAGACTTTGAGCGCTTCCACTACATCATCGAGCGCGCGAGAAAGGCGGTCGCTGATAGAGCGCCCGTGTGCACACGCCTTCGATAAGACTTTTGATGCTCGCCTTCGCCGTGCTCGCTTCCGCATGCATTCGCGCGCAGCTGATGCCGCCGCGTGGCGGCAGTCCGACCTTCAAGAACAAAGACGTCGGCGCGAAATCCAGCGACGAGGTCGGCGTCTACGTGCACCTCTGCGAGGCTTGCACGCGGCCCTACGCGGGGCAGAGCAGACGCGCGCAAGAGTTGCTCGTGCAGACCTGCGGCGGTGACTTCGAGCTCGTGGACGAGGGGGCCAGCTTCGGAAGCGATTCATGCTCCGCGAGCCTGAGCCGATTTGGACGCTATTACTGCTGGAACGCTCGCTGCGCGGCGTCGCCGGAGCATCCAGCGGGTCCCTGAGGCCGAGGAAGTAGCTTAGGCACGCTTCGCTGTCGGCTTGCGCTTCATGCGCGCACGCAGGAACGCGACCAGCACCTCGAGCTTGCGCGGCGGCTTGGTGCGGCTCGGGTAGTACAGGTAGAAACCGGGGAAGTGCGGCGAGTACGCCTCCAGCGTGGGCACCAGCGTGCCTTGCGCGAGCTGGGGGCGGAACGTCTCCTCCATGCCGAAGGTGATGCCCACGCCGTCGCAGGCGAGCTGCACCATCAGCTGCATCTCGTTGGTCAGCACGCGCGCTTCGAGCGCGACCTCGAACTCGCGGCCGTCTTCGGCGAACTCCCACGCGTACGGGCGGCTGCCGTCGAACTTCGACCAGCTGATGCAGCTGTGCGCGTGCAGGTCACGCGGGTGCCGCGGCTTGCCGTGCTTGGCGAAGTAGCTGGGCGCACCGACCGCGAGCTGGCGCTGGGGGCGCGACACCGGCACGGCGACCATGTCCGGCGCGACGATCTCGCCGAGCCCCACGCCTGCGTCGAAGCCGATCTCGATCAGGCCCACGGTGCCATCGTCGACGCGTAGCTCGAGTCGGACCTCGGGGTAGAGCGCGAGGAAGTCCGCGAGCACACGCTGCCGCACGAACTCCTCCGCGATCGACGACACCAGCAGCCGCAGCGAGCCGCGCGGTTGCGCGCGCAGATCATCCAGGCCCTCGAGCGTGGCTCCCACCTGCGCGAACGCGGGACCGACGCCGCGCAACAATGCCTGTCCCGCCTCCGTGAGCGCGACCGCGCGCGTGTTGCGCACGAACAGCTGCACGCCGAGCCGGGACTCCAGCTGCTGCACGCTCTGGCTCACCGCCGAGCGCGTGACCCCGAGCGACTCCGCCGCGCCCTTGAAGCTGCCGCGCTCCGCCACCGCCAGAAACTCCGGCAACCCTCGCAGATCCATCGGTTAGTCACGCTAACCAATACGATTAGAAATGGCAACTCGTGCTGTCCAGCGGCAGGGCGTATCTCTTCTCTCGAACAAGGAGCTGGTCATGATTGGAATCGAAGGAAAAGTGATCGCAGTCACGGGCGCGAGCAGCGGCATCGGCGAGGCCACCGCGCGGCTGCTGGTACAGCGCGGTGCGCGCGTGCTCGTGGGTGCACGCCGCACGGAGCGGCTCGCGGCCCTGGTGGAGGAGCTACGCGGCGTCGGCACCATCGAGGCCTGCGCGCTGGACGTCACCAAGCGCGACAGCATGCAGCGCTTCGTCGAGCTGGCGCGCTCGAAGTTCGGGCGGCTCGACGTCTTGGTCAGCAACGCGGGCGTGATGCCCCTGTCCCCGTTCGCGGCGGGTCGCATCGACGAGTGGGATCAGACGCTGGATGTGAACGTGCGAGGCGTGCTGCACGGCATCCACTCCGCCTTGCCCGTGATGCTCGCGCAGGGCGGCGGACAGTTCGTGAACCTCTCCTCGACCGCGAGCCACAACGTGTGGCCGGGCTGCGGCGTGTACTGCGCCAGCAAGTACGCGGTCAACGCCATCTCCGAGGCGCTGCGCCAGGAGCACGACAACATCCGCGTCACGCTCGTGTCCCCCGGCGTCACCGACTCCGAGCTCGCCGAGAGCACGCAGGAGGCCGGCTCGCGCGCCTTCCTGACTGACTTCCGCAAGGTCAGCATCCCGGCGATCGCGATCGCCGAAGCTGTGGCCTTCGCGGTTGCCCAACCCAGCAACGTGGACGTCAGCGAGCTGATCGTTCGACCCACCGCCAGCGCCGCATGAGCGGGGTGATCCGCGATCGACGGCGCTCGTCCGCGGCTCTACGGTTGCGCCGATGGCCCGCTTCGCCCTGATCCTGTGGCTCCTGATGAGCTCCGTCGCGAGCGCGAAGGAGGTCTCGCTGCAAGGCAAGAGCTTCGTGCTGACCGAGGCGGAAGGCTTCCAGCTCGTGAGCGGGAGCTCGCTCAGGCTGGGGTTCTTCGAGGACCCGGAGCTGAGCTTCGGCGCGGGCTGCAACGGCATGTCCGGCCCCTACGAGCTGGTGGACGGGCGGCTGGTGCTGCCGGGCGTGCGCAGGACGGAGAAGGCATGCCGTGCCGAGTACGCCCGGCAGGACCAGTGGTTGCACGGCTTCATGAGCTCGAAGCCGCGCATCACGTACGACGAGGAGCACCTGACGCTCGAGGGCGACGACGCCAAGCTCGTGTTTCTCCTTCGCGAGCTCGCGGCGCCCGACCTGCCGCTCGTCGGTACACGCTGGGAAGTGAACATGATGACCGCGGGCGGCAGGACGGCGTACTACCGCGTGCCGAGCAATCCGACGCTGGTGTTCGCGCAGGATGGAAGCGTGCGCATCGACACCGGCTGCAACACGGGCCGCGGGCGCTTCACGAAGGCGAGCGCGAAGCAGCTCCGGGTGAGCGCCGTGCGCCTCACGAAGACCCGGTGCACGGGCAACCAGGCGATCGTGGACAAGCACATCAAGGCGCTGCTGGCCGGTGCGACGATGCGCTACGAGATCGAAGAAGCGCAGCTGAAGCTAACGGTCTCGAGGGCGCTCGTCGTCTACGCGTCTGCGCACTGAGCCCGAGCTGGCTACTTGGCGGGCGCTTGCTTGGCGTTGGCGGCGGCGGCCTTCTTGCCCTTGACCGCGTCCTTCTGCTGCTTGTTCTTGTCCTTCGATTTCGGAGACTTGTCGCCCATGGTCACCTCGCGTTCGCCTCGCCGCCGTAAAGGGCGGCGAATGACGTTCCGAGCACCGTAACAAGTTTGCTCGCCCACGCGTGGAGCCATCGTGCACCCGGCGTCGATGATGCCTACGTGCACCTACGTCTTGCTGCGCTAATGAGCGCACCCATGTCCACCCGCATCCTCTCGGACGCCGAGCACGAGTTCTTCTACATCACGCGCAAGCGGCTCGCGGACCTGCCCCCCAAGCGCATCATCAACGTGCAGACGCCGCCCGCGCTGGCGCTGACCCACGTGTTCGCTGCGCTGGAAGGTGGCGAGCCCGCTGTGGTCCGTGAAGCGGTGCTCGAGTTCATCAAGGGCGTGAACGAGCTGTGCGACGGCGCGCTGCGCAAGCATGGGCGGGTCAACCTCTCCGCGGTGGAGGCGGCACAAGACGGCTTCGCAGCGCTGGCCGAGCAGCTCCAGCTCGGCACCGAGGACCCCGCCACGTACCTGCGCACGGTGCGCGATGCCCGTGCCGCCGCGCGTCAGCTCGACGTGGTCGCCGTGGAAGCGGCGATTCGCACGCGCGCGGAGGCACGCGCCGCCAAGGACTTCGAGACCGCGGATCGCCTGCAGCGCGAGCTCGTCGGCCAGGGCGTGATGCTGCTCGACAACGCAGAAGGAACCGAGTGGACGCTGCCCGCGCAGGACGAGCCTTCACCCTGAACGCCGCTGAAAGCCGTACGGCGCGGGTGATAGCGTGCATCGTGCTCGAACACCTTCGCTCCTCGCTCCGCGACATCGTGCAGATCGGCAAGCGCTTCAAGCTTCGGCGCACCCCCACGGGCGCCAGCTACGCGCTCGCCGACAGCGTGGACATGCTCAACGCCGAACACTGGGATGCGCTCACCGCGTCCGCGTCCGTGTTCCTCTCGCGCCGCTACCTGCGCGTGCTCGATCAGCACCGGCCCGACGGCGTGCGCCAGCACGCGGCGCTGGTCTACCTCGATGGCGAGCCCGTGGCCGCGCTCTCCGCGCAGTCGCTCCACCTCTGCGGCGACAGCCTGCCGCGGCCCAGCGACTCGCAGCGCAAGCGCGACCGCGCGCTGATGCAGGCGCTCTCGAACGTCGATCAACGCGTGCTCGTGTGCGGCAACCTGCTTTCGTGGGGCAACCACGGCGTGGCGCTCGCGCCCGGCGCGGACATCGAGCGCGTGTGGCCCGCGATCGCCGAGGCGCTGTACCGCATCCGCAAGGCCGACAGCATGTTCGGCCCCACCGGCCTGGTCTTGATCAAGGATCGCCCGCTGGACGACGCGCCGTGCGAGGCCGCGCTCGGTCCGTACTCGTATCGCGCCTTCGACACCGAGCCGGACATGCGGATCGAGCTCCTGCCCAGCTGGCGCACGTTCGACGACTACCTGGCGAGCTTGCGCAAGGACTACCGCAAGGCGATCAAGACGGTCGACAAGCACCTGCGTGAGGCCGGAGTCTCCCTCGAGCGTCTGTCGGCAGAGCAAGTGCACGCCGAGCGCGACGCGATCCACGATCTCTATCTCGCCGTGCAGAGCGTGCAGCGCTTCCGGCTCGTCACGCTGGAACCGTCGTACCTGCCCGCGCTCGCCACGGCGCTCGGCGACGCCTTCATCACCACGGTGCTGCGTACCAACGAGGGCAAGCTCGCGGGCTTCGTCACCACCGTTCGGGATGGCGCCGGCGCCGTGGGCTACTTCATCGGCTTCGACAAGACGCTCGAGCTGCCGCTCTACCTGCGCCTGCTGCACGCCGTGATCGAGGACGCCATCTCGCTCGGCGCGCGCTCGATCTCGTTCGGCCGCACCGCGCTCGATCCCAAGGCGCGCCTCGGCTGCGAGCCCCACGGCATGCAGTGCTACGTACGCCACCGCATCGACCCGATGAACGTGGTGGTGCGCCGCCTGCTCGAGCTCACCCCCGAGCCCGAGCTGCCCCCCGAGCGCAGTCCGTTCAAGGTCAACGAGCAAATGCCCGCGTGACCTCGCTCCACCAGGCTTCGGTGGTCGAGCCGCCGTTCACCTGCGTGATCAGGACGTCGTCGGTCGACGCGTCGTCGGCGAGGTACGGCCCGCCCGAGTCGCGCGCCCAGCGAACACGCTTGGAGGCGGTCGCGTAGCTGGAGGAGAGCAGGGTGGCGGTGGGCCCGCCGTCGGCGTCGTAGTGAGCCCAGGGATACGCATAGATGTTGAGCATCAAGGCGCGCAGCGGATCGCCGGGCAGCTGCTCGACGCGCCAGCGCGGCGTCGACGGGTAGCGGGTTTGATCGATCCCGCGCGCGTTGAAGTCGATGAAGGGCACGATCACGCAGCGCAGGTTCTCCAGCACCGTCTGCGACGCGCCTTGATCGCCGGTGATGTTCGTCTCGCCGTAGTACTTTCCGTCTCCATCGTAGTCGGCAAAGCCCGCGAGCGACACGATCAGCTTCGACGCGATCGACGGGTCGCGCCGATAGGCCTCTGCGATCCGCATCAGCGGTCCACCCGCGATGATCACCAGCGGATTGCTCGACGAAGCCGCACGCGCCTCGGCGAGGATCAGCTGCACCGCGGCCTCGCCTGAGACCGAGCTGGGTATGTTCCGGAAGCCGCTCGCGCGCGCAGCCTCGATCCACTGCCGGCGCTTGGCATCGTCGATCGCCGCTGTGTGGCACCCATCGCCGCCGCATCCACCCGGTGCGCCGTACTGTTGATCGGTGAGGATGCCGCGCAGGTTGATGCTGCCGTTGCTCTGCAGCGCCATCATGATCACGTCCGTGTGCACGTCCTCGGGATGATCGTTGCTGTACAAGATCGGATTGCCGCGACCGTAAGGCACATGCGCGCTGGCGCCGCCAGAGGGAGCAGGGGTCGAAGGCGGATTCGTCGGAGTGGAAGGCGTGCCCGCAGCCGCGGTCCAGCACTTCTTGGTGATGCCGGGCGCAGGGTCCATGCCGAAGCTGCTGCCACGACAGTCGACGCCATTCGTGCGTTCGCGCAGCGGTGCGTAGCGACCGTCGATCCCGTAGCGGACCGTGCGAGTGCCCGTGAAGGAACAGCGTTTCCATTCCTGCGAACACTCGACCCATTGCGTCTCGACGGCCTGCAAGACTGCGTCGACTTCCTCACCGTCTGCATCCGCGCACGCTGCAAGCGCGATCGCGATCAAAGCAACGCCTACGACTCTCACTGCCACAACCTCTTCCTGCTGGCAGCACCGCGAAGAAGCACGGCGCTGCGCTAGCAGACCAGACGGTATGAGCGCCTCGCACGGCGGCTACCTGACACGCGTGGAGATCGCACGCGACGGTAAGCTAGCTCAGAGAGTGAGCCGATCGTCGCTCGTCGCTCGCGGCGCGACGGCCTTGGGCATGGCGCGTTCTGTGCGGAACCACCGCTCGCGCCACATACTCAGGCTGTGTCGGAGTGTGTCGCGCGTCGCAAGGAACGGCATGCGCACCACGGACAGGACCATGTCGCGCACCATCAGCCGCTTGGGCGTGCTCTCGTAGAGCGAGCCGAAGCTGCCCGCGAGCGCGAACAGCGAGCGTGAGAGGTGCAGATAGTCTCGATCGAGCACCACACCAGACTGCTGTGTGTTCGCCATCAGGCTGAGCACCGTACGCCCGCGGTGAAGTAGTCCCTCGACGCCGCTCTTGCGCAGCTCGCGTGCGAGGTTGTGCGCGGTCAGCGGTGTGATGCCCTTCTTGGCCAGCGTCTCGTCGAGCGTCGCCTTGATGTCGGCGCGAATGTTCGCGGTCTGCACGGGATCGACGGACATCTTGACGAGGGTGTCCGTCAGCAAGTCCGTGTTGGCGAGCACGGCGCCGGCGAGGTAGTCCCAAGCCAGGCGCCACTTGCCTTCGAGCTCGATCACGTTTCCCCAGTCGATCAGGTGTAGGTCACCGTCGGAGCCGACCATGATGTTGCCGGGATGAAGGTCGCCGTGCAGCTCGTGGTACACGAACACGTGACTGGCCATGGTGTAGATCAGCCGCGCGCTGAGCTTCGCCTGCAGCCTGCGCCGTGCGCGCACGCTCATGCCGTGCACCGCACGCGTCAAGCTGGACGCGTCGGCCAGGTACTCCATCTCGATGATGCGGCGTGTGTGTCCGTACAACGCCGGCACGCGCCATACGCGCCCGAGGCTGCGCTCGTAGAAGCGCTGCTGGTTCTTGGCCTCGTTGTCGAAGTCGAGCTCACTCACGAAGCCGGACACGAACTCGTCCACCTGCTGCTGCAGCGAACGCAGGAACGGCTCCAGCTTGGAGTGTGGCGCCCACAGGTGTGTCGACATGATCGCGAGCCCGAGCACCATCTTGCCCATGATGAACTCGCGGTCGACGTTGTGGCGCCCGACCTTGATCACGATCTCGCGCAGCACCTCGCGCCCGTGATCCACGAACGGCTTCTTGGCGACGTACACGCTGCCGATCGAGCCCGAGCGCACCGGCTTCGCCGCGTCGAAGCCCAGGTACATCTGCTCCGGCGCCAGCCCGTACGACTCCATGAACGCGGTGCGCACCTCGGCCTCAGTCATCGGCGGCACGTCCTCGTGGAACACCTCCAGCTCGCGTCCGATCTCCTCGGGCAAGAAGTCTGCGTTCGCTGCGGCTGCCTGCGCCATCTTGATGAAGAACGGCCCGAACTCGCGCACCATCGCCGCCACGATCTCTGCCTGCGCCGCGAAGTCGCGTGGGTCGGTCACGAAGAAGGCGCGGATGTGCCGCAACGCGCGGATCTGCCGGCGCACGATCTCGAGATCGCCGCGCACCAGCGCCGCACGCCGCATCACCTCGCGCATCTGCCACGCGTTGTACTGCCGGCTGCCCTTGAGCAGGTTGATCACCTCGACCAGCAGCGGCTCGTAGGTACGGAGCACCAGCCGCGTCATGTCGAACGTCACGTCGCCGAGCCCACGCAGCTCGGACGACGCGA
>DASUME010000352.1:0-4435 GCA_036277895.1 Polyangiales bacterium | reverse complement strand
CGCGCTTGGCGGGGGTCGCCGCCCACGAGCCCTGAGCGCCTTCGAGACGGCGCGTGCCCGACGGCGGGACTCTGCCATGGGAGTGCACCCGTGTGATCGCCCGGGCGAGCGTCTCGATGCAGCGGCCCACGCCGACCATCGTCACCAGCGCCGCAGGCGCCGATGCGGCGAGGTAGCAGCAGTCGCTCTCCTCGAGGATGCCGAAGCGCCACTCACTATGCAGCTCGGCGAGCAGCTCGCGGCCGCGCTCCTTGGAGACCGGCCTCGCCAGCGCCACGGCGATCAACGCGGTTGGGCCGCGGCCTTGATC
This sequence comes from Polyangiales bacterium, assembly GCA_036277895.1. Taxonomy (GTDB): domain Bacteria; phylum Myxococcota_A; class Polyangia; order Polyangiales; family DASUME01; genus DASUME01. Next base: position 4,125 of record DASUME010000352.1, on the reverse strand, counting down.
GAAGACCACCAGCGTGTGCGCGACATCTCGGAACGAGAACCGCAGCGCCCGCTCAGCCTGGCTCACGCTGTGCTCTCCGAGCAGCCTCGACAGCAGACCGCTGATGCGCGCCAACTCCACACTCTCATCCATTGCCCGACTCCGCTGCATCGAAGTACGGTCAGCAGCGCCGTGTTCTTCCCGCCAAGACTGCACGTCACGACGGCGCGTGCACTCGTCCCGCGTGCGGGTCCAGGTGCACACCGAGGTCCCTCGCGGGCCCCGTCGGGTGCGTCGTCCGCACGAGTTGACCCGTGCTGCTGGCCACCGCCGCGTTCTGCAGGCCCATCGCGAAGCTGAGCCCACACAGCAGAACGAAGTCGCCGGGCTTGTGCAGCCTCAACATCTCGCGACCTCCCCGCTGTCGGCTCGCTAATCATCGGCCGGTACGCTGGGAAGTGACGCGGAGCCGACAGTGAGCTCAGGCCTTGGCTTTGGCGGCCTTCGCGCGCTTCTCGCCGACGCGGTAGAGATCCCAGAGGCGCGGCGTGCTCCAGCGGCTGAGGCCGATCTTGCGACCCTCGTCCTTGGTGCGGTTCTCCTGGGTCAGGATCGCGTTCACGAGACCGGAGCGGCTGCCGAACTTGCCCTTCACGTCCGTGAGGATCGTGTGCAGGCGGAGCAGCTTCTTGTTGGAGACGGCGTCGAGGCCCTTCTCCTGGCCAACGCGGTCGATCCAGAGATCTTCGGTCGCGAGGTCACGGAAGGCCTTGAGCAGGCCTGCCTTGTCCTGGAACTTGTCCTTCACGATGCTGAGCGGTGCCTTGTTGGCCATGGGCTTCTCCAGAAGAATCGCGCACTTCACGGCACGATCGTGTGCCGGTATCAAACGCGGGGGGCGTAGTTAGCACGGGAGGCCCGCCCGGGCAAAAGCCGCCCAGGGGGGTCGATCCCGGCCGTTAGGCGGGGCACCATACGGCCTTCATGCCCGGCGACTTCGTTCACCTGCACGTGCACTCGCAATACTCGATGCTCGACGGTGCGATCCGCATCGAGAAGCTGGTCAACGCCGTCAAGGAAGACGGCATGCACGCGGTCGCGCTGACCGACCACGGCAACATGTACGGCGCGATGCAGCTGTACAAGTCGGCCAAGAACGCAGGCATCAAGCCGATCATCGGCTGCGAGGTGTACTTCACGGCCGATCGCAAGCAGGAGCTGCGCGCGCCGCACCACCTCGTGCTGCTCGCGTCGGGCCAGGAGGGCTACAAGAACCTGGTCAAGATCGTCTCGCTCGGCTGGGTGAAGGGCATGCAGAAGGGCACGCCCGTGGTCGACCTGGAGATGCTCAACGACCATCGCAAGGGCGTGATCGGCCTGACCGGCTGCATGGGCGGCTTCGTCGCGCAGGAAGTGCTGATGAAGGGCCCCGAGGCGGGACGCCGGGCGCTCGGCACGCTGGCCGACTGCTTCGAGCCCGGCAACCTGTTCGTCGAGCTGCAGGACCACGGCTTCCCCGAGCAGAAGCCGCTCAACGAGATCCTGTTCAAGCTCGCCAAGGACAACGCGCTGCAGGTGGTCGCCTCCAACGACTGCCACTACGACAAGCAGGACGACGCGAAGGCGCAGCTCGCGCTCACCTGCATCGCCGCCGGCCGCACCTTCGACGAGATGAAGCGGCTGCACCACGGCTCCGATCAGATCTACCTGAAGAGCAGCCAGGAGATGCTGCAGCACTTCCGGCACGTGGAAGACGCCTGCAAGAACACGCTCAAGGTCGCCGAGATGACGGCCGGCACCTGCAGCCCCTCCGCCAAGCCGATGCTGCCGCGCTTCCCGCTGCCCGAGGGCACGACGGAGGACGAGCACTTCGTGCGGCTCTCGCGGCAAGGTCTGGATGAGCGCCTCGCCGAGCTGCGCGTGCGCGGACAGACGCCGAACGACGAGGTGTACAGCAAGCGCCTCGAGCTCGAGTGCAGCGTGATCGCGCAGATGGGCTTCGCCGGCTACTTCCTGATCGTCCAGGACTTCATCAACTGGGGCAAGAAGAACGGCGTGCCGGTCGGCCCCGGCCGTGGCTCCGGCGCAGGCTCGATCGCGGCCTACGCGCTCGGCATCACGGACATCGATCCGCTGCCGTACAACCTGCTGTTCGAGCGCTTCCTGAACCCGGAGCGCGTGTCGATGCCGGACTTCGACGTCGACTTCTGCATGGACCGCCGCGACATGGTGATCGACTACGTGCGCAAGACGTACGGCGAGCAGTCGGTCGGCCAGATCGCGACCTTCCACCTCTTGAAGTCGCGCTCGGTCGTGCGCGACGTCGGGCGCGTGATGGGCTTCTCGCCGCAGGACGCAGGGCGCGTGGCGTCGCTCGTTCCGGAGCCCGTCGCAGGCGTGAGCGTTCCCATCCCGACCGCGATGGATCAAGAGCCGCGGCTCAAGGCGCTCTACAACGAAGATCCGGCGGTGCACAACCTGCTCGACACCGCGATCAAGCTGGAGGGCCTCACGCGCCACGCCGGCATGCACGCCGCGGGCGTGGTGATCAGCGAGGGCCCGCTGTGGGATCACGTGCCGGTCTTCTGCCCGGAAGAGAACGTCTACGTCACGCAGTATTACAAGGACGACGTCGAAGCCGCGGGCCTGGTCAAGTTCGACTTCCTGGGCCTGAAGACGCTGACCGTGATCGACATCGCGGTGAAGCTGATCGCGGTGCGGCCCGACATGCAGGGCTCCGACTTTCGGCTCGACCGCGTGCCGCTCGACGACGCCGCCACCTACGCGCTGCTGCAGAGTGGTGAGACCACGAACGTGTTCCAGCTCGAGTCGAGCGGCATGCAGGGGCTGTTCAAGAAGCTCAAGCCCGACTGTTTCGAGGACATCATCGCGGCGGTGGCGCTGTATCGTCCCGGCCCACTCGGCACCGGCATGGTCGACGACTTCGTCGAGTGCAAACACGGCCGCAAGAAGGTCGAGTACCCGCACGCGTGTCTGCAAGAGGTGCTGTCTCCCACGTACGGCGTCATCGTGTACCAGGAGCAGGTGATGCAGGCCGCGCAGACCATGGCCGGCTACACGCTTGGCGGCGCCGACTTGCTGCGCCGCGCGATGGGCAAGAAGAAGCCCGAAGAGATGGAGAAGCAGAAGAGCATCTTCGTCGAGGGCTCGCTCAAGAACGGACACAGCGAGCCCGACGCGGTACGCGTGTTCGACCTGATGGCGTTCTTCGCGGGCTACGGCTTCAACAAGTCGCACTCGGCCGCGTACGCGCTGATCACGTACCAGACCGCGTACCTGAAGGCGCACTACCCGGTGGAGTTCATGTGCGCGACGATGAGCGCGGACAAGGACAAGATCGAGAAGGTCGTGCGCACGGTGGCCGAGGCGCGCAACATGGGCGTGACGGTGCTGCCGCCGGACATCAACGAGTCGCTGATCGACTTCAGCGTGGTGTACGCGCCGTCCGAGACGATCAAGGTCGCCAAGCTCGGCCGCCCGGTGTGCAGCAACGGCATCGTCGGCGACGCGCAAGGGCCCAAGATCCGCTTTGGCCTGGGCGGCGTGAAGGGCATCGGCGACGCCTCGCTCGACGCGATCTTCGAGGCGCGCAAGGACGAGGAAGGTGGGCCCAAGCCGTTCGTCGATCTGTTCGACTTCACCGCGCGTGTGGACCTGCGCAAGCTGAACAAGGGTGTGCTCGAGGCGCTGGTGCAGTGCGGCGCGCTCGACACCATGCACGCCGTGAAGAAGGTGCACCGCGCGCAGGCGCTCAGCAGCATCGACGCGAGCCTGGAGCGCGGCAAGAAGCTCCAGGCCGAGAAGGCGAGCGGCCAGCAGGATCTGTTCGGGCTGCTCTCGGCCGCGGACAAGAAAGAGTTCACGGTCGACCGCGTGGAGTTCACGGCGATCGAGGCCTGGAACACGCGCGAGCTGCTGTCGCGCGAGCGCTCGGCGCTCGGCTTCTACGTCTCGGGCCACCCGCTCGACGCTTACGGCACCGAGGTGAAGCGCTTCTGCACCACGGACATCGCGGGCCTGGCCAACCTGCCCGCGGAGGCGCGCGTGGAGGTCGCTGGCCTGGTCGAAGGCTACCGCGAGCGGCCGACCAAGGCGGGCAGCAAGATGGCGTTCTTCATCTTCGAA
>DASUME010000351.1:0-6389 GCA_036277895.1 Polyangiales bacterium | reverse complement strand
TGACGAACCTGGGTGGCTTCTATCTGATGGCCGCCTATGACTGGGCGAGCGAGGGCCGCGTGCTCGGCCGCACCAGCACCTCGCCGTATCAGCCCAACGACACGCCCTCGGGCATCGCGATCGACGCCGCACAGCGCGACGACCTCGACGCGTTCACCGGCGCAGTCGCGCACAAGCTGGACGAAGACGTGCAGCAGGCCACGCTCGCCCGCGGCGAGTCCGTGTTCAACTACGGCCTCTACTTCATCTACCGCAACCAGAAGCTGCGCCGGAACCCCGCGGCCGATGCCGCGGGCGACTACGACACCTACAACGGCGTGCGCTACCTGCGCCTGAACCAGAAGCAGTTCATCCCGGATCTGTGGGCGCAGTTCCTGTGGGAGGGTCTGCGGGTCGAGCTCGAGGCGACCTACGTCGCCGGCTCGCGCGAGGGCTCCTGCCCGAGCATCAACACGTCCGGAAACCGGAACGTCTACGACGTGCGCAGCGGCAGCGAGAGCCTGCAGCTCTCGAGCAGCGGCAGCTGCAAGTTTCGCCAGCTCGGCGTCGCACTGGAGAGCGAGTACCGGCTGTTCGACGAGCGGCTCGGCATCTACCTCAACGCCGGCTACGCGAGCGGTGATTCGAACGCTTACGGCCTCGGTCAGACCAACGACCCGAGCTACCAGCGCACGGGCAACGCGTCGCCCAACGACACGATCTCGACCTACCAGTTCCACCCGGACTACCGCGTCGACCTGATCCTGTGGCGCACCGTGATGCGCCGCGTGGCGGGCGCCTACTACTTCAAGCCCGGCGTCAGCTACGACTTCATCCGCGACCCGTACGGGCAGCAGGCCGGCGCGCGGCTCGACGTGATCTACAGCCGCGCCTCGGCGGCCAAGCAGACCTGGGGCCAGAACGCCAACCTCGGCCTCGAGCTCGATCTCTCGCTCTACTACCGCAGCGAGGACGGCCCGGACATCACCGACGGCTTCTACGGTCTGGTGCAGCTCGGCGTGCTGTTCCCCTTCGAGGGCCTGAACTTCCAGGGCGACAACGTGCCCGACTCGAAGAATGCGCTGATCCTGCGCGGCGTCGCCGGCATCGCATTCTGAGCGCAACCGCTTCGGCGGTTGTGCGATACGGAAGCATGGCCAAGGCGAAGACCGTTTACGTGTGCGCGGAGTGCGGGGCGGTCTCACCGCGCTGGCTCGGTCGCTGCCCGGGCTGCAACGCCTGGAACACGCTCAGCGAGGAGCGCGACAACGGCGCGACCAGCACGCGGCTGAGCGCGCGCGCGGCGAGCCCCGGACGCGAGCAGAGCCAGCGTCTCAGCGAGGTCTCGCCCGATGCGGCGCGCCGCATCCACACCGGCATCGGCGAGCTCGACCGCGTGCTCGGCGGCGGGCTGGTCGCGGGCGGCGTGGTGTTGGTCGGCGGCGATCCCGGCATCGGCAAGTCGTCGCTGCTGCTGCAAGCGCTCGCGGGTGTGGCCGCCACCGGCGCGCGCACGCTCTACGTCACGGGCGAGGAGTCACGCTCGCAGATCGCGCTGCGCGCCGAGCGCATCAAGTCGCCCGGCGTGGATCAGGTGCACGTACTGGCCACCGCCGACCTCGAAGACATCACGCACGCCGTGAATATGGAGCAGCCGCTGGTGATGGTCGTGGACTCGATCCAGACCATGCGCTGCGCGGAGCTGGAGTCCGTGGCGGGCAGCGTCGGGCAGCTGCGCGAGGTGACCGCACGTCTGGTCGATCTCGCCAAGGCGCGCGGCATCGCCGTGTTCCTGATCGGCCACGTCACCAAGGAAGGCGCGATCGCCGGCCCCAAGCTGCTCGAGCACCTGGTCGACACCGTGCTCAACTTCGAGGGCGACGCCACGCTCACGTACCGCTTGATCCGCAGCAGCAAAAACCGCTTCGGTCCGGCGCAGGAGCTCGGCGTGTTCGAGATGGTGCGCGAGGGCCTGCGCGAGGTGGTCGATCCGTCGCGCTTGTTCCTTGCCGAGCGGCCAGCGCACGCGAGCGGCTCGCTCGTGTTCCCGAGCGCGCAGGGCCAGCGTCCGCTGCTGCTCGAGGTGCAGGCGCTGCTGGCACCGGCCGTGTACGGCTCCGCGCGCCGCGTCGCCACCGGGCTCGACGCCTCGCGGCTGGCGATCCTGCTGGCGGTGCTCGACCGTAAGGCGCACGTGCAGGTGTTCGATCAAGACGTGTTCGTGAGTGTGGTGGGCGGCGCGCGGGTGGATGAGCCCGCGGTCGACCTCGCGCTGGCGATCGCGATCGTGTCGAGCCTGCGCGATCGACCGGTCGCGCACGAGCTGATCGCGTTCGGCGAGGTCGGCCTGACGGGCGAGGTGCGCGGCGTGCCACGCGCCGCATCGCGGCTTGCCGAGGCGCGCAAGCTCGGCTTCACGCACGCGATCCTGCCGCAGTCGTCGCTGGAGCGCCTGGAGCCGAGCGAGCGTCAGGGCATCGAGCTGGTCGGCGTGCGCACGCTGCACGACGCGCTCGCCGCCGCCCTGCAGCGTTAGCGCTCGAGCGCGCGCAACAGCACCGGGTGCGCACCGGGACCACTGCGGCGACGCGCCCGTTCGCACTCGGCGTCGCTGATGCGTTTGGGCCCCGTCACGCGACCCTGGCGCGCGTCGGCGTCCATCAACAGCCACGGGCGATCCGCCGCGATGTTGTCGGGGTGGAAGGCTTCGTCCAGCAGCACGTGGCCGAGCTCGTGCGCCTGCACCCAGGCCTGGCGCTCGTAGCGCACCGCGTTGCGATCGAACACCAGCGTGTTGGCCATGCTGCTGCCGTCGGCCTCGATGAAGGCCTCGCCCTGGCGCGCGCGGTTCACGAAGCGGTTGATCAGGAACACGTCGATCGTCGCCGGGTCTTGATCCGCGAGCAGCTTCACCAGCGTGCGCTCCTCCAGCGTGCCGGTGACGGCCAGCGTGTTGTCGAACTCGTCGAGCCCGTCGCTGAGATCGAGCACGCCGATGGTCAGCGTCTGCTGCGGATCGGTGGTCAGCTTCTCCTTGCCGTCTGCGCTCAGCCGCGCGAGCTCGCCGCGCGCGTCGCGCACCACCACGTCCGCGCTCATGCCGGCGCCGAGCTCCGCGCGTGGGTTCGTGGTCACGTCGGCCTGGAAGCCCGCCTTGCGCAGAGCGCGCGCGATCGTGGCCGCCGTGCGCTCGGGGATCGAGCCGGCGGGCACCGCGATCGGAGCCACCCGGCGCTCGTTCACACGCAGCAGCACCCGCGACGCGCGCAGCGACGGCAGGCCATCCAGATCGCCGACCGCGAGCAGGGCAGGCGGCGGCGGGTTTGCCACCACCACCACTGCCTGCTCCGGCGCGCCGAAGTCGATGAAGCACTGCGCCCAGATCTCGTTCGCGATCTCGACCTGCCGACGCGCGAGCGTGATCGCCTGCGGTTCGTCGTCGCCCACCGACGGAGGACCGTTCGGCGCGATGCGCAGCACGGTCAGCCGCAAGGTGCCGCGCAAGCGCTGCCGTGCGCCGAAGCCGCCCACGGCGATCTCGGCGTGCTGCGTACGTTCATCGATCGTCGCGCGCACACGATCGCCGAGTCGTGCCTGCAGGAGCTGAAAGCCGACGTCGGGCGCCGAGACGTCCGTGCTGTCCGAGACCAGCCGCACGAACCCGGAGCGCAGGCGATCGCTGCCCGGCACGCGCAGCAGCGCGACGTGGCGCAGTAAGCCGTGCCGCTCTCCATCGGCACCGACGGCCTCGAGCTCCGCGTGCACCACGCTCGCGCGCTCCCTCGAGTCGATCAGCTCGACGCGAAAGTTCTCGCGGTCCGCGCTCTCCTGCTGCGCCGTGGCGCTGCGCGGGAGCGTGCGGTCGTGCGTGATGCGGCGCGAGATACCAAGGCCATCACGCTGCGCATCGAGCGCGCGGTTGTCGGCGCCGAGGAAGTGCAGCTCCTGCGCGAGGGCCGGCGAGACCAGCAGCAGGAGCAGGCTGACTACAACGCTTGAAACGGCCACGGCCCGACGTTCTCGTCGCGCAGCAGGCGCTCTGCGGCGGTGGCCAGGCGCGTGGTCTTCGAGGACTCTGCGTACACGATGCTGCGCAGCCGCGAGTGACTCTTCTCCAGGTCGTCGTTCACGATCAGGTAGTCGAACAGGCGGTAGTTCTCGATCTCGTGCTTGGACTTGGCGAAGCGCTTCTGGATCGTGGCTTCGTCGTCCGTCGCGCGGCCGCGTAGCCGACGCATCAGCTCCTCCATCGAGGGCGGCAGGATGAACACGCCGACGGCGCTCGGCAGCTTGGCCTTGATCTGGCGCGCACCCTGGTAGTCGACGTCGAATACGATGCCCACCTTTTCTTCGCTACGCGCGCGGTCGAGCTCCGAGATCGTGGTCCCGTACAGGTTGCCATGGACCTCGGCCCATTCCACGAAGCCGCCCGCGTCGACCCGGCGCTTGAAGTCATCGCGCGAGGTGAAGAAGTAGTCCCGCCCGTCGACCTCGGTCCCGCGTGGCTTGCGCGTGGTGCACGAGACCGAGAACGTCAGCCGGCTGAACGTGCGCAGCAGCTCGCGGGTGAGCGTGGTCTTCCCAGCACCCGAGGGCGAGCAGACGATCAACAACAGGAGGTCGGCGCCAGGATCGAGCATGAGGCGAAGCGTACCAGACAGACGTCGAAGGAAGCACACCGTGAGCGAGGCGAACCTCGCGCTGGGGAGGGGAGGTCGCGTGACCTCCCCCTAGAGAATGTTTTGGACCTGTTCGCGGATGCGTTCTAGCTCGGCTTTCAGCTCCACGACGTGCCGCGAGATCTCGGCGTCGTTGGCTTTTGAGCCGATCGTGTTGAGCTCGCGGCCGATCTCCTGGACCACGAAGTCGAGCTTGCGGCCCACGCTCTCGCCGTGGGAGTCGAGGGTGCGCTCGAACTCGTCCAGGTGGCTCGCGAGCCGGGTCAGCTCCTCGGCCACGTCCGACTTCTCGGCGAACCAGGCGGCCTCTTGGACCAAGCGGGCGGGGTCGAGCCCCACGGCCGTGCCCTCGAGCAGCTTCTCGACGCGCTTGATCAGGCGCTTCTGCGCCGACTCCAGCATGCCCGGCCGGTGCTGCTCGATCGAAGCCGCGCTCTGGCGCACCAGCGCGAGTCGTGCGCGCATGTCCGTGGCCAGGGCCTCGCCCTCGCGCGCGCGCATGGCGGCCAGCGCCTCGACCGCGAGCTCCGTCGCGCTGCGCAGCGCCTGCTCGACGTCGTCGCGTTGCCAGGGTTTGCTCACGAACACACCCGGCACCTCGAACACCGCCGCGAACGGGACCTCCTGTGCGGGCGCGAGCTCATCGCGCAGCTGCACGAGCTGCTGGTAGGCGCGCCGCGCGCGCTCGAAGTCCAGCTCGGAGCCGCTGGTACCGGGGGAGCGCCACAACACTTGCGCCTCGATCCGGCCACGGCCGCAGCGCGCGCGCAGCATCTCCTCGACGATCCCGGCGAGGTCACTGAGCTCGGACGGAGCACGCACGCGCAGGTCGAGGTGACGGTGGTTCACCGCACGCAGCTCGACGCGCAACGGCTGCCCGTGCGCGGTCGATTCGCCGGCGCCGAAGCCGGTCATGCTCAGAACGGAGGGCACGATGGCAGAAGCGCCGAGCTCAGCTCAGGCCCTTCTTGCGCTTCATCTCGCCCATCACGCGCTGGTACTCGATCTCGAAGCTGGCGGTGCCTTCTTCGAGGTTCCGAATCTTGGAGCGAACTTCCTCGTCGAGCTCGCCGCCCACGTCCATGTGCTTCTTGAGCACGACCGTGATCTTCTTCCGCAGGTCCGGATCCTCGGCGAAGATCTCGTCGACGTTCTTGCTGTGGAAGAGGATGTTCAGGATCTGCTCGAGCAGATACGGAAGGATGTCGTCGGCGCCGGGCGCGCCCTTCTCCTTGGCCACCTGCGCGCGTAGCTTGCCGAGCTGCGCGTAAGGGAGGGCACGCGCCTCGAGGCGGTTCTTCGCCTCGTCCCCGACACTACGCTCGAAGCGCAGGTACTCCTTGAGCACTGACTCGATGTCGAGCACCACTTCTTGTGGTGCCTCGGTCTCGATGTCGGCGTCCGCGACGAGCTGGCGAACTAGCTCCTCGGAGATGGTCGAGATTTTCCCGCTGAAAAGTCGCATGGCCGGTCCTGTTGCTGCGGGCGAAGTTACAGCTCTCGGCCCGGTGCGTCAATGTACGGACACCTGTACAAGGCGGAATTCGCTATCGTATGTGGGTTTTCATCGGGCATGCTGCCTGCACTTGGGAACACGAAACGCGCTTGACCTGTTTTGCCATATGGCCGCAACATAACTGTATAGTTGTAAATGTTGCTGGGGGCTGTATGGACCAACGCGATCAACCTGTTTACCGTGACTATCTTGGCGCCGCGCGCGCCGCATCTGAC
>DASUME010000350.1:0-2106 GCA_036277895.1 Polyangiales bacterium | reverse complement strand
GACGAACGAGCGCGGGGAGACCTTACTGTCTGCAGACGGCAAGCCGATGGTGCAGGCGAGCTCGCTGGAGCTGAGCTGGCCGCGCATCCAGCGGCTGTCGCGGCTGGAGATCGACTACGGGCCGGAGAGCTCCAGCGCGCGCTTCACGGTGGCGCCGTCGATCGTGGTGCACGACTCCAGCGAGCCGTTCGTCAAGCAGACCACGCTCGGCAGCCTGCAGCTGTACGACCGCGCCACCAGCGAGGCGCAGATCGCGCAGCTCACGACGCAGCTCGGCGGCGGTAGCTCGCCGGCGCTGGCCGAGCGCCTGGTGGACGTGCTGCCGCTGCTCGGCTCGGCGGTGGTGGCCACGCTCAAGTTCGACGAGCACGGCCGGGAGGCGGCGCAGGTCCACGGCAGCGTGCACCTGCAGGATGTGACCTACGCGCCGGCCCCGGCGCTGGTGCTCAGGAGCTCGACCACCGCCGACCGCCAGCTGGTCGCCAGCGCGGCGGCGCAGGTGCCGGTGCTGGAGAAGCTCGCCACGCAGATGGTCGCCGGCGAGATCTGTCTGGTGTCGTGGCAGGTGGACCACACGCCGGTGCAGAACGTGGCGTTCGATGTCGGCGCGGCGCTCGAGGCGGCGCCGCTGCAGCAGGTGCGCAGCCTGCGCAACTTGCTGGTCGCGTACCCGGACTCGACGGTGCTGGTGATCGGGAAGATGCACGTGGTGGAGTCGGCCTCGTTCGGCGTCACGCCGGGGCACTCGATCGATCGCGGCGACGTCGCCGAGACTTCGTCGGTGTTCACCGGCACGGGCGCGTACTCGTTCGGGCTCGCGGACGAGGCGTACGTCTCGCTGCCCAGCCTGGTCGCCAACGTCTGGTACAACAAACAGACCGACCGCACGTCGCTGCTCAGCCTGCTCGACAAGCTGATCCGCAACAAGACGCTGGCGGTGCCGAACGGCGGCCTCGGCACGTTGCGCGACGCGGTGAAGGCGGGCTTCACGCCCCTGGAGCTCGTGGACACGACCGTCACGCGCGACACGCTCAAGCAGCCGCGTCTGTAGCACTCACCCCGAACGCACCTTGGCGCCACCCCGGTGCGCGCGAACGCTGCGCGCATGGACGAGCCGCTCGACCTGGCTGGCGCGCTGATGCGCGAGCGCGTGCGGGCACGCTTGCTCGGCGCCACGCCGCGCAGCCTGCGCATCGGCCGCTTCGAGCTGGAGCGCCCGTGCGGCGGCGGCGGGGAAGGGCAGGTCTTCGCCGCCCGCGACACGGTCGGGCAGACGCGGGTCGCGCTCAAGTGCCTGAACTCCGTACGCGCGGGCGAGCAGGCCGCGCTGCAGCACGAGTTCCGCGCGCTCAGCCACATCGTGCACCCGAACCTGGTCTCGATGCAGGAGCTGTTCTGCGTCGACGGCGCGTGGTTCTTCACCATGGAGCTGCTGGAGGGCAGCGACGTGGTGCAGCACGTGGCAGCTCGGCCGGCGGAGATCCGCGACGTGCTGCGGCAGCTGCTCTCGGGGCTGGCCGCGATGCACGACGCGGGCTTCGTGCATCGCGACGTGAAGCCGAGCAACGTGCTGGTCGAGCCGAGCGGGCGCGTGGTGCTGGTGGACTTCGGGCTGGTGGTCGCACGGGGTGACGCGCGCGGCGCGGGCGGCACGCCTGCGTACATGGCGCCCGAGCAGCTGCGCGGCGAGGCGCTCACGCCGGCCGCGGACCTGTACGCCGTGGGCGCGATCCTGTTCGAGCTCCTGACGGGACGGCGCTTGAAGGGCAGGCCGCGCGCGATCCAAGGCGCGCTGGGCGTCCTCTGTACGGCGCTGCTCGCCGCGGACCCGGCGCAGCGACCGACGGCACACGAGGCGCTGGCGAGGCTCGACGTGCACAGCGAGGCGCAGCGACCGGCGCGCGAGGCGCGCTTCGTGGGGCGCGCGATCGAGCTGGCACGGCTGCAGGCGGCGTGGTCCGGGCTGCGCGAGCCGCGCATCCTGTTGATGCACGGCGAGAGTGGGATCGGCAAGAGCGCGCTGCTGGCCGAGCTCGCGCGCCGTGTGCCGGCGCATGCGCTGGTGCTGCGCGGCCGCTGCTACGAGCGCGAGAGCACGCCGTACAA
>DASUME010000349.1:0-8461 GCA_036277895.1 Polyangiales bacterium | reverse complement strand
GCTCGCCCCGGCGGGCGTGCGGCTCGTGCGCGACATCGCGCCGCTCGCACGCCATCTTCCTTCCTTTCAGGTGCCCACGTTCGAGCTCGCCGTCGCGCGCACGCTGATCGGTCCGGCCGTGGCGATCGCGTTCATGGGCTCGGTGGAGGCGATCGCGATCGGGAAGCTGTTGGCGAGCCGCGCCGGCCATCGCTTCGACCCCAGCCGGCAGCTGATGGGCGAGGCGCTGTGCAACCTCGGCGCCGCGTTGGTCGGTGGCTTCGCGTCCTCGGGCTCGTTCAGTCGAACCGCCGTCAACTTCGAGTCTGGCGCCGTGACGCGCATGTCATGCATCTTCTCCGGCGCGCTCGTGATGGCGCTGGTGCTGGTGTTTGCTCCTCAGGCGAACATGATCCCGATCGCGGCGCTCGCCGGCACGCTCGTGCACATCGGCGTGAAGCTCGTCGACGTCGCGCGGCTGCGCGCCATGGTCGCGACGACACCGGGTGACCGTGCCGTGCTGATCGCCACGCTCGCCACCGTGCTGCTTGCCGAGCACCTCGAGAGTGCCCTGCTGCTCGGAGTCGGGCTCTCGATGTACTCCGCGATGCGCCGCGCCGAGGGCTTCAAGCTGCGCGAGCTGGTCGAGGGACCTGGCGGTGTTCTGATCGAGGGCACAACCTCGGACGCCCGCGAGATCGCCGTGCTCAACCTGCAGGGCGAGCTGTTCTTCGCGGCCGCTGACGAGCTCGGCGCCGAGCTTCGACGCGTGCTCGGTCGCGCGCGCGTGATCGTGCTGCGCGTGCAAGAGGCCTACAACCTCGACGCCACCACGGCGCACGTGATTGCGAGCGTGGCTGAGGAAGCGCGGCGACGAGGCGGACGGCTGCTGCTCTGCGGCCTGCGTCCCGGCATGCAGGGCACGCTCGAGCGCGGAGGCTTGATCGCGCGCATCGGTTCCGACGCGTTGTTCCCTGCGGAGCCGGAGTTGCTCGGATCGACGCATCGCGCTCTGGCCTACGCGCACACCCTGGTCGCCACCCGGTAGCTGCACGGGATGTCACTTACCGGGATACCAAAAGGGATTCCCAAGTTAGGGCAATCCAGGTTCTTGGCTTGTGTCTTACTGATTCTTCGTGCTGTTGTTCTCCATAGGGGGGATCGAGAACAGCCTTGCACGACCTGACTTTCCATCGCGGCGGAGCCCGCGAACAATCCCACTTCGTGCTGCGTGCTCTGTTGGTGTTCGCGGTGCTCGCACTCGGCTGCGGGGAGGAGGAGACCGACGACGCGGCGGTGAGCTCGCCGGATGCGGGGCTCGACGCGAGCCTCGGCAGGCCGATCTCGTATGAGACCACGCTGGTCCCGATCACCTCCAACGACGCGAGCGTGTTCATCTCGGTGCCGCACGCAGTCAGCTTGCTCGACGTGAACGGCAATCCGCTCGTTCCGCCCGTCGAGACCATGAGCGGACTGGACGGCCGTATCCGCTTGGACGTGCCGCAAGCAGGGGTCTCGATCTACGTGGTGGGCGTGGGCTCTCCCGAAGACGACAGCTCCACGTACGACACCATCTCCCTCAACCATGACTTCTCGTCGATGAACTCGTTGCTACGGATCGCCACGCGCGAGACCGACAGAATCGCGACTGAGGGCGCAGGGTACGAGCAGCGCGACGATCGAGCTGCGCTGGCGGGCCGCATCTTCTGGACCACGAGTGGCGAGCGCCGTGGCGTCGTCGCTTGTGCGAAGGTCTACATCGACGGGGCGCTCGCGCCGGACGAAGATCAGACGCAGCGCTACGTGGGCAACACGCTCGAGCTCAAGCCGCTGTCCGAACAGCCCGAGACCGGAGCCTTTGGGTTCTTCGTGTTCGGAAACGTGAAGGTCGGCTTGCATACCCTTCGCGTCTCGCTCGACGACGGCAAGAACTTCTCGGGTCTGACACAGTTCACCGTGGGGCGGCCGCGCAGGGCCGCACAGAGCCCGATCAAGGCGGTCTCCTACCAGGTCGACATCGAGCTCGAAGCCAGCGAGGACCCAACCCCCGCGGGCTGTGCGGCGGCCTCGGGTCGCTAGTTCACGTAGCGGCATCGTGACCCTGGGCACGATGCGTCACTATGCCGCACGAAATCTCCCCGCGGATGCTGCTAGGAAGGGATTCCCCCTTCCTGTGCTCACCGAGGCTCCATGCGGCTTTCTTTCGTGACTTCCACCATGTTCGCGCTGTGCTTGGTCGCGGGTTGTGATGACGACGACCTCGACCTTCCCGAAGCGCCGCTCGACGCGGGGCCCGATGCGGCGAAGCCCGATGCAGCGGTCGTGGCCGACGGCGGGCTGGACGCCGGGCCCAACAGCAAGCGCATCGAGCTCAAGTTCGCCGCCCGCCTGACCGACAAGGGCGAGCTGGAGTGTGGCAAGGCCTACGCGGGCCAGGGCACGGCGGGCAGCGAGGTCACGCCGAAGGACTTCCGCTTCTTCGTCGAGTCGGTGAAGCTCAAGGCCACGACGGGTGAAGAAGTGCCGCTGGTGTTCGACGACCTCACGACTGGCTTTCAGACCAAGGAGGTCGCGCTGATCGACTTCACCACCACGGGTGGCGAGTGCGAGGGCGGACCGCTCGGCAGCAACCTGAGCATCAAGGGCTCGGTGCCGGCGAACCTCACTTACAACGGCGTGAAGGTCGTGATCGGCGTGCCGGAGTCGCTCAACCACAGCGACCCGGTGACGGCACCCGCGCCCCTGCAGGCGCCCGGCGCGAGCTGGGACTGGGTGTTCGGCTATCGCTTCCTGATCGCGGAGGTGCTGGCCACGTCGCAGCCCGACGCGGGCACGCACCACGGCGACGCCCTGGATGCAGGCGCGCACCACAGCGCCGGCGACGCGGGCGGCGACCACGGCGGCACGGATCCGGGGCTCGGCTTCGTGCACCTCGGCAGCACGGGCTGCACCAAGAGCGGCGACGTGATCAGCTGCATCAACCAGAACCGCGCGGAGTTCACGCTCAGCAGCTTCGACCCGGATCGCGATCAGATCGTCGCGGACCTGGGGGCGGTGTTCCAGACTGCCGACCTCAGCAGCGTGGTGCAGTGCCATGGCATGGGTGCGTCCTGCGCGCCGATGTTCGGGCAGCTCGGGGTGGACATCGCCACCGGCAAGCCGAGCGGCGTGCAGAAGGTGTTCAGCGTCTCGTCGCAGAGGTGATCGTGGGTGTTCGTCGGTCGACCCTGGGTGTGCTCGCGCTGCTCGCAGCGTGCGGCGATGACGCGCCCAACGATGCGCTGCCGACCGACGATGGCGGCGCGCCGGTGATCCTCGACGCGTCGTCGCCGCTGGATGCCTCGGTTGCGGATGCGAACGTCGATGCCCACTTCGACTGGCGCTTGCCCAAGGGCTTCCCCACGCCGAAGGTGCCGGCGGACAACCCGATGACGCCCGCGAAGGTCGAGCTCGGGCGCTTCCTGTTCTACGACGAGCGGCTGTCCGACAACCAGACGCAGTCCTGCGCGAGCTGCCACAAGCAGGAGCTCGCGTTCACCGACGGACGCGCGCTCGGGCTCGGATCGACCGGCGCGCTGCACCCGCGCGGGCCGATGACGCTGGCCAACGTGGCGTACGCACCCACGCTGACGTGGGGCAACTCGCTGATGACCGACCTCGAGCACCAGGGCCGCGTGCCGATCTTCGGCGACGATCCGATCGAGCTCGGCATCCCGTCGATCAGTGCGCTGGAGCAGCGGCTGCAGGCTGTGCCAGGCTATGCGCCGCTGTTCGAGCAGGCGTTTCCCGAGCGCCCGAAGGTCACGGCCGAGAACACGCTCGACGCGCTGAGCGCGTTCCAGCGCTCGATCATCTCTGGCAACTCCAGCTACGACCGCTGGTTCAACGGCGAGACCGGCGCGATCAGCGAGTCCGCGCAGCGTGGCCACCTGCTGTTCAACTCCGAGCGCCTGGAGTGCTTCCACTGCCACAGCGGCTTCGCGTTCACCGATCACGTGGTGTGGGATGGCCAGGCGTTCCCCACCGCGCCGTTCCACCAGACCGGGCTCTACAACCTGGACGGCCGCGGCGCGTACCCGGAGAAGAACCAGGGCATCTACGAGAACACGACCGACCCGCGCGACATGGGCAAGTTCAAGGCGCCCACGCTGCGCAACATCGCGCTGACGGCGCCGTACATGCACGACGGCAGCATCGCCACGCTCGAAGACGTGCTCGTGCACTACTCGAAGGGTGGACGCGCGCACAGCTTCCGCACGGACCCGCTGCTGATCGGCTTCGAGCTGACACCGGACGAGGTCGCGGACGTGATCGCGTTCCTCACCAGCCTGACCGACGAACAGTTCCTGAAGGACCCGCGCTACAGCGACCCGGGTACCGTGAACTAAAGACAGCTAAAACCAGTGCTTCTTCTTGAACCAGAAGATCAGCGCGCCCGGTAGCACCAGGCACGACGCGACCATGGCGTACATGAGTGCGTCCGAGCCGAACGGCAGGTGCTCGAAGTTCTGGCCGAAGAAGCCGGTGATGAACGTGAGCGGCATGAAGATGGCGCTCATCAGCGTCAGCGCCTTCATGATCTCGTTGGTGCGCTGGCTCTGCGCGGACATGTGCGCCTCGAGCGCATTGCCGAGCAGGTCGCGGTTGGCCTCGATCGATTCCACGATCCGCGCCAGGTGATCGTAGACGTCGCGGAAGTAGATCGAGGCGCGCTCGCTGATGCGCTCGTCCACGCCGCGCGCGAGCAGGGCCATGATGTCGCGCTGCGGCGACAGGATCTTGCGCATCAGCACGAGCTTCGTCTTGAGCCCGAAGATCGTCGTCAGCGTCTGCTGGTCGGAGTGCTTCTGCGTCAGCACCTCGTCCTCCAGCACCTCGAGCGCGTCGGAGATGAAGTCGAGGATTGGGAAGTTGTCGTCGACGATGCGGTCTTGCAGCAAGTAGTAGATGAAGTCGACGCCCTTGCGCAGCAGCGCTTCGTCGCCGGTCACGCGCTTCCACACCGCCTCGAGGCCGGGGATCGAGCCATCGTGCACGGTGACGATGTAGTTGCGCGAGAGGAACACATGCAGCTCGTACCAGCGCAGCTCGTCGAGCTTGCCGTCGGGGCAATGAAAACCCTGGCTCACCAAGAAGGTGTAGTCGCCGTATTCTTCGACCTTGGGGCGCTGATCTTCCTGGGCGCAGTCTTCGAGCGCGAGCGGATGGAAGCCGAAGTGCTTGCCGAGCAGTGCGAGATCCGCCTCCTTGGTGTCGCTCAGATCCAGCCAGGTGAAGCCACCTTCCGGAGGCGGCCCGAGCTGGGTGGGGTTGTCTTCCACGCGTAACGGTTGCCCCGACTTGGCTTCGACGACGCGGAACATGACGAGACCTTAACCTCAAGGCGCGCGCGGTGCACCGATCGAGCCGTCGGCTGCGATCTCGGCCGTCATCACCAGCTGCTCGCGCATGTGGGGCGACAGCGAGAGGTGCATGTTGGGGTCGACCACCGCGGCCTCGAACGGACCGCCCGGTGCGCGCTCGAGCATCTCGAGGCCGCGCTTCGGGCCGAGGATGAACACGGCGGTGTCGATGGCGTCGGCCCAGAGCGCGGTCTTGGCGAGCAGCGTCACCGAGCTGGTGTTGCGGTTCGGAAAGCCGGTCTTCGGGTCGATGATGTGATGATAGGTGACGCCCTGGTGCTCGTACGAGTGCTCGTAGTCGCCGCTGGTGGCGAGCGAGCCGTCTTCGATCTCGACGAACGCGAAGTGGCGCGGCTCGCGCGGGTGCTGGATGCCGACGCGCCACTTGCGGTCGCCCTTCTTGCCGTGCACCAAGACCTGCCCGCCCGCGTAGATCAGGAAGTTCGGGAAGCCGGCCTCGATCAAGCTCTCACCCGCGCGATCGAGCGCGTAGCCCTTGGCGACGCCACCGAGCCCGATCTGCATGCCCTTCTTCTTCAGGAACACGCTGCCGTTCGCTTCGTCGAGCACGATGTTCTTGTAGTTCCAGAGCGGCAGCATCGCCTTCACGCGCGCCTTGCTGGGCGGCACGTGCGAGGAGCCTGCGCTGAAGTCCCACAAGCCGCGCAGCGCGGCCCACGAGATGTCGAACGCACCGTTGCTCCAGCGCGCGACGTCGAGGCTCGCGCGCACACAGGCGATCAGCTCGGGCGCGACCTTCACCGGTGCGATGCCGGCCTGCTGGTTGACGTGCGAGATGTCGCTGTCCGGCCGCCACTCGCTGAGCGACTGCTCGAGCCGATCGACCTCGTCGAAGGCGCGGTTGGCGGCTGCACGCGCCTTGGCGGCGTCGTCGCCGACGAGCGTGATCACCCAGACGGTGCCCATCAGCCGGCGCTCGGTCTTTTGCAGCGTGGGCTGCGCGGCGTCGCTGACGGCGACCACGTCAGGCTTTGGTGCGGGAGCGGCGGGCTGCGGCTCCGCGACCGCGGGCCGATCACACGACAGCGTTAGCGCGAGCAACCACGGCAGCGAGCGTCTCACCTGCTGGTTATAGCCGCCTACTCAGAAGTCGTCGCTGCGCTCGAACTTGATGCGCATCGGGGGCAGCTCGCCGTCGACGGGCGTGCCGTTGGCGTCGAGCGCGGGGTCGAAGCGAACCCTGCTGCGGGCACACCAGACCGCGCGCTTGGCGAAGCCGTAGCCGGGGTCCTGCTGCACCTTAACCTCGCCGAGCTCGCCGCTCGCCTTCACCGTGGCCTTGATCGTCACGTACATCTCTTCGATGTCGAGCTCTTCGGCTTCGGGCGGCCAGCCACACGGCCAGTTGCGCGACGCGAACTGCGGCGGACGCGCCTTGCTGTAGCCGTTGCCGGTTCCCTTGCCGACCTGGCCGGTGTGGTTGGCCGACGTGCCGGTGCCCGAGGATGCCGTCGTTCCACCCGCGTACCCGGAGCCCGCGCCCGTCACGACCTTGAACGCTCCCTGGTCGCCCTCGGCGGCCACGACCTGCGCAGCCTGCGCCGCGGGCGGCGGCTCACTCGGCGGCTGCTCCGGCTCCGGTGCGTTCTCCGGAACCGGCGGCGCCTCGACAGGCGGCGCAGGCGGAGCTTCCTTGGGCGCCTTGATCTTCACCTTGGGAGGCGGAGGTGGCGGAGGCGGCGGCGTGACCTCGGGCGGCGGCGGCGGAGGCGGCTCCGCGACCTTGGGCGGCGTCATGTCTACGACGTGGTCGATCACCACCATCGTCTTGAGCTTGCGCGGCGCCGCGTGCTCCGCGTTTGCGGCCAGCGCCATCGCCACGGCAGCACCGCCGATGTGCAACGCGAGCGCGCCGACGGCGGCGAAGCACAACAGGCGGCGCTTGGGCGCCTTCGCTGCCTCGAGCACCACGTCGCAGGGCTTGTGGTCGACGTGTCTCACTGCTCGACGCGCTGCACGGTGCCGAACGCGACCTTGGTCAGGCCCGCGCCCTTGAGCCGATCGAGCACGTCGATCACGCGCCGGTGCGAGACGTCGCCATCGGCCTGGATCACCGCGCGCAGCTCCTTGTCCTTCGCCAGCGCCGCCTTCGCGCGCGGGATCAGATCCCCCTCGGGAGCCTTCACGCCGTCGATGTGCAGCCCGCCTTCTTTGTCGAGCGCGACCGAGAACACGCTCTGCACCTCTTCGCCCGTCGACGCCTGCGGCAGATCGAGCGGCACCGACGGAGCGACCACCATCTTGGCGGTCACGATGAAGATGATCAGCAGCACGAGCACGATGTCGACCAAGGGCGTGACGTTGATGCCCTCGATGATGCCGCCGCGCGGGGTGTTCGAGCCGGCCATCTCAGAGCGCCTCTTGCGGCAGCACCGAGTCGGACAGCCGCCCGTCGCGGGCTTGCTGCTTCTTCTTGGCCGGATCCTTCACGGTCGGCGCGTCGTTGTCCGCGCACAGGTAGGCCAGCACCAGGTTCTGGAGCGCCTCGGCATCGGCGAGCAGCGTGGAGATCCAGCGCTGGAAGAAGTTGTAGAAGGCGACGGCGGGCAGCGCGACCATGATGCCGACCGCAGTCGCGACGAGTGCCTCCGCGATCGAGCCCATCACCGCTTGTGACGCCGCCTGACCGCCATTTCCGGAAGCCTTGCCGAGCTCGTCGAACGCCAGGATGATGCCGATGACGGTGCCGAACAGCCCGACGAACGGCGCGTTGTTGCCGAGCGTGCCGAGGTACGCGAGGCGCGCCTCCAGCAGCGAGCGCTCGATCGCCATCGCGCTCTGCATGCCCTTGTCCGCGGTGCTCGGTCCGCGCGAAGCGAGCTTGAGGCCGGCGTCCGCGACGCGCGCCGCCACCGAGGTCTCGTCGCGCAGGAGCTCACGCGCCTTGGCGAGGTCGCCGCCGGAGAGCGCCGTATCGAGCTTGTTCGCCAGCGCCTTGAGGTCCGTGCCCTTGCTGCGGAACACCACCAGGCGCTCGATCACGATCGCGATACTGAGGAAGGAGAGGCCGAACATCAGCCACAGCACCCAAGCCGCGCCAGTTTGAAGGAAGAAGTTCT
>DASUME010000348.1:0-3208 GCA_036277895.1 Polyangiales bacterium | reverse complement strand
CGCGGTGTGTGCGTCGTTCCGTGCGCGTCATGCGCGCGTGCGGATTGCTCCAGGCGCCGGAGTCGGTCGCAATGATTTCCAGCTCGGGTGCGGCTCGTTGCAGCGAGCGTGCGAGGAAGCCGTCGCCGGCCGCCACCTCGAGCACGCGCGTGATCTCCAGCGCGCGCAGCTGGCGCACGAGCGCGTTCACGAAGCGCCGCGTCGGCAACAGGTAGAGCGGTGCGAGTGGACTCAGCTCGCACAGCCACTCCAGGTCCTCCGCACTCTGCTTCGCGAGCGCGTCGTCCAGCTCGCGCTCGCCGGGAAGCCTGCGCTGTCCGGCCTTCGTCCAGAGCGCGCGCGCCAGCTGCGCGCGCGCCTTGGCGCGTCCACCGTGCGCGGGAAACCCTGCGTGGACCTCGCTCATGGACAGCCGCTGGCGGAGAGCAAACCTTCGGAGGCGTCAGGAGAGCGCACGCCTCGTCCTCTAGCATGCGCATGCTTTTGTCGCGCGGGCGCCGAGCAATCGCGTGGGCGGCAGCGTGAGCTGGTTGTAGCCGCGCGAAGAGGAGCTCGACGTGGCGGCCTGCCCCATGAACGTCACGTTCCGGCGGTCGTGCGAGGCGCCGCTCGGCTGGTGGTGTCCAGCGGCGGTCTCGACCTTGATGATCAGCTCGCCGAGCCGGCTGAGCGAGACCGCGTAGATGCGCGCGATGCAGACAGGGAACACCAGCGCGCCGGTGCTCGGCGAGCTCACGGCGAGCTGCACCAGCGAGACATCCACCTCGGCGACTCTAACGCCACGACGGCACCCGGATGCAAGCGCCCAGGGAGGCCAACTGCGGGCCTCCGAGGTCAGCTGCGCTCAGCGGCGCGTGGAGGGACGCACGGCTTCGGCGGGCGAGCTGCCGTCCTTGGCGTCGACCTGCACGACGATCGTCGTGATGTTGTCGCGCCCACCGCGCATGTTCGCCGTGTTGATGAACTCCTTCACAGCGGCGTCCGGGCCGAGCGCGATCACTTCCGCGATCTCCTTGTCGTCCTCGACGTAGCCGTGCAGGCCATCCGAGCAGAGCATGAAGACGTCGCCCGGCTCGACCTGGAAGAACGTGGTGTCCACCTGCACGTAGTCGCGGCTGCCGATCGCCCGCGTGATCACGTTCTTGTGCGGCGAGAGCGCGGCCTCGTTGGGCGAGATGATGCCCTGCTTGAGCTGCCAGTTGATCAGCGTGTGATCTTCGGTCAGCTGCGAGACGACCTCGTCGCGGACCATGTAGACGCGGCTGTCGCCCACCTGCGCCACCACGCCGAAGCGCCCGCACAGCAAGAGCGCGGACAGCGTGGTGCCCATGCCGGTCTGCGACGGGTCGTTCTGCGCGATGCCGAACACCATGTACGTGGCGGCCTGGACCGCGCTCTCCAGCAGGCGGCCCACACGCCAGAGCGCCTCGGGGGAGTGATCGCCGGCCTCGACGGCCCGCAGGTCTTTCTCGCCCTGGCGCACCATGCCGCGCACGGTGTCGATCGCCTCCTGGCTGGCGACCTCGCCGGCGGCGTGGCCGCCCATGCCGTCAGCCACGGCGTAGAGGCCGTACTTCTCGTCGATCACGAAGCTGTCCTCGTTGGAGGAGCGTCGGCGACCGACGTCCGTGAGGCCTGCGCTCCTGCGCACGAGAACCGTCGTAGTGGGTTGCAGCGAAGGCACGGATACTTACGTCAGATTACGGAAGGCTCGGCCTCGTGCGCAAGATGCGAGTCGGACTGTTTGCGGAGATGGCCGCTCGGAGGCCCGTCCGCTATGACAGCCGCCATGCAAGATCCCGGGGTAGTCGCCGCAGCGCTCGCTGCGGCAAGTGCCGGACAGCACGAGCGCGCCTGGCAGCTCTTCTCCGAATTCCAGCAAGATGTCGCGGTGTCAGCCGTCGCGGCTCGCGCCTTCGCGCAGCTGCTCGACGCCGATCCCACGTACCCGGATGCACTCATCGTCGCAGAGCGGATCGTAGGTGGGTTCGGGTCCGACCCGGAGCTGATCATCGCGCTCAGCGCGGCGTTGCTGCGCGTCGCGGAGCTCCGTCCGGCCGATGAGCCCCCGTTCGACAAGGGGCCGGCACACCTCGCGGCGGGGGCCTGCCAGCGCGCCTTCGAGCAGCTCGACGGCAAGCAGCGCCTGTCGCCGGACCTCGGCGGCTACCTGCAGATCAACCTCGCCGACGCGCTGCGCATGATGGGCCCCGAGCACGACGAAGACGCGCTCAACGCGTACAAGCTCGCGCTCGCGATCGACGACAAGCGCGGGGCCTGGTGGTTCAGCCTCGGCCTGTTGCACAAGTGGCGTGGGCGCTTCCGCGAGGGCCTGGACTGCAACCAGAAGGCCTTCGTGCGGCTGGGGCCGGAGCGGCGCGTGCTCTGGAACATGGCGATCTGTGCGACCGCGCTCGGCGAGGGCAAGCTGGCGCTGGAGGCGTGGGAGAAGATCGGCGTGAAGGGCGAGCTGTCGAGCGCGGGCATGCCGTACGTGCCCGAGATGCCGCCGCTGCAGCTGCGCGTGGCGACGCTGGGCGAGGAGACCGGCCAGAGCGACCCGCTGCCGGCCAAGGCGGTCACCTTCGAGGTGCTCTGGGTGCAGCCGCTCTCGCCGTGCCACGGCGTGATCGCGTCGACCACCGCGCGCCGCGCGAGCGTGGACTACGGCGACGTGGTGCTCTGGGACGGCGCGCCTGTGCGCTTGAACCGGGTGACCGGCCCCGAGGGCACGCGCGACGTGCCGGTATTTCCGCTGCTGTGGATCTTGCGCCCCGGTGACGAGCGGCGACTTCGCTTCGTGGGCATGGAGAAGGAGCGCGGCGCGGCGGAGCAGCTGGAGCTCGGCGAGGACGTGCAGCTGGTGGTGTACGACCGGCGTTCGTCAGCAGCTGGCGACGCGCACCTGTTCTACGGCAAGCTGATCATCCCGGGAGCCGTCGACCTCAAGCAGGTGCGGCGCGCTCTGGAGACGGGGCTGCGCACCAAGGCGGGACTCACGCTGGCCGTGCCGCAGCTGTACGAGTTGCTCGGCGACACGCCGCAGGCTGGCAAGGCGCACCAGGCCTGGGGCGGCATCGAGCGCTCCGCCGAGAAGCAAGGCCTCTTGCCCGTGCGCAGGTAACGTTGGACGCGATCGCAGCGACACGCAGCACGATGAGCGCAGGCCGGGGCGTGCTGAGCTACCTGGGCGCGCATCGCAAGATGC
>DASUME010000347.1:0-6455 GCA_036277895.1 Polyangiales bacterium | reverse complement strand
GACCGCCAACAAGGCGATCAGCGCGGGCGAGGCCGAGATGCCCTCCGCGGAGGCGTCCGCGAGCACCGCCTCGATGATGCGCCGACGGGCGGCGATCGCGAGCGAGGCGTAGGCCCCCGCGAGCCCGCGCGCGGCCGCCGGGTCCGTGGCCGCGGCGACGATCAACGCACCGAAGGGACCGACGCGACCGCCCCCTTTTCGAGGCACGATCGGCGGCCGAGTAGGATCGTCCCGGTTCGACACGACCGCACTTCATACGCGTTCCCCCGGCCCCCCGCCAGCGCGTCACGTGGCAAGAACAGGGTTACGGCCCGCGGTGGCGCGCAGGTCCGCGACTTGACCATGCCCGTGACGCCCGGTTAGGGACCACTCGAGGAAGGAATGATGCGCGCGGACGCCGAAGCAGAGGCACACCAGGAGCTGGTCGACAAGGTGGTCCGCCGGCTGTCGCGCGAGCTGGATCTATCCTGCGATCCCGAAGATCTGCGCGCGTGGGGCCAGCAGGGCTTGCTGGAGGCGCGCCAGCGCTTCGACGCCTCGCGCGGCGTACGCTTCTCCACCTTCGCGTACTACCGCGTGCGCGGCGCCGTGATCGACGGGGTGCGCAAGCAAGGTTGGCTGCGCCGGCGCGCCTACGCGAAGCTCAAGGCGTACGAGGCGGCGGACCGCGTGAGCGAGCCCGTCGGCGAGCAGGAAGCGCAGCAAGCGAGCGCCACGGTCGAGCAGCGCGCTGCGCAGGTGAGCGAGATCCTCGGCAAGATCAGCGCGGCCTACTTACTCTCAGCGCTCGGCCAGGGCGACGACGCGACGCCGGAGACGCCCGAGGAGCACGTCGACCTGGTGATGACGCGGCAGGTGGTCAACCGCGACCTGGCCGAGCTGCCCGAGCGCGAGCGCGTGCTGCTGCAGGCGGTCTACTTCGAGGGCGCGACGATCGAAGAAGCCGGGGCGCGCATGGGGCTGTCCAAGTCGTGGGCCAGCCGCATGCACGCCAAGGCGCTCGATCGTATGCGCAAGAGCCTGACCGTCAGCTTAGGCTAGGCGGATGCGGTGGTGGGCGCTGGTGCTGATCGCGTGCTTCAGCCTGCGTGCGCAGGCGTACGACCGCGCGGGTCAGCTGATCGCGCGCGGGCGCGCTGCCGCGGCGGCGGGCGACACGCTGTCCGCGCTCGGCTACTTCCGCGACGCGATCGCGGCCGCGCCCCGGCGTGATGACGGCTACGTCGCGCTCGGTGAGGCGTACCTGGCGCTCGGCGAGCCGTCGCGCGCGCTGGAGGTGCTGCTGGCCGGATCGCGCTGGACCGCTCGCGGCGAGGCGCTGTGGCTGGCGCTCCACACCACGTACACGGCGCTGCACGACGATGCGCGGGCGCTCGACGCCCTGCGCGAGCTGCGACGGCGCGAGCCCGAGTCGACGCGTGGGCTGCACGCGCTGGCGGACGAAGCCGAGAGACGCGGGCTGTTCCTGGAGGCGCTGGCCGCGCGGCGAAGCCTCGCGGCGTTGACCGACGATGCCGAGCAGCGCGCGCGGGTGCGCGCCCTGGAGCTCCTGCTGGGCAACGCCGATCTGGTGCGCGCACGCGCCGCGTGCACAGGGTCCAGCGCAGTCGAACGAGCGCTGTCCCGCTGCCCACTCTGACTGCCCGTGCCCCTGCCCCTGCCCTTGCCCTCCCGCTGCCCACTCTGACTGCCCGTGCCCCTGCCCCTGCCCTTGCCCTCCTCTCTCTCCCCCGCCCAGAGCGGGCAGGGGCAGGGGCAGGGGCAGGGGCAGGGGTAGTTGTGGTAGACAGGCAGCCTTCGTGGCTCTGCCCTATCTCGCGTTCTTCCTCTCGGGCGCCTCCAGCCTGATCTTTCAGTCGCTGTGGACGCGCATGCTCCACCACACGTTCGGCGCCACCAGCGTGGCGATGAGCACGGTGCTGACCGCGTTCATGAGTGGACTCGGGCTCGGCGCTTACGTCTTCGGCAAGCGTGCGGCGCGGTTCGCACGGCCGCTGGTGGTGTACGCGCTCGCGGAGGTGGGCGTGGCGCTGTCGGCGCTGCTGATCCCGCCGCTCGTGCGCAGCGACGGCTTCTTCTCGCTGGTGAACGCGTTCCTGCGCCACAACCTCGGCGAGGGCAGCTTCGCCTTCATGGCCGCGCGCTTCCTGTGCGTGATGCCGATCCTGCTCGTGCCGACCACGTTGATGGGCGGGACCTTGCCGCTCCTCGCCCAGCACTTCGTGCCGCGAGGCAGCGACCGGGAAGCGGGCGCGAAGGTGGGCGCGCTGTACGCGCTCAACACGTTCGGTGCCGTCGCAGGCACGGCGCTGGCCAGCTTCGTGTTGATGCCGGCGATCGGCGTGCGCGCGACCAACTACGCCGCGGTGGGCATCAACCTCGCGCTGGCGACGGCGATCTTGCTCGCGCAGCGCAAGCGCGTGGCGCCGGTGGAGCTGCCGCCGGTTGGCGAGCGCTCGCGCGGCGGCGTGCTGATCTTGATCGCGTTCGGTGTCTCGGGTGCGTGCTCGATGGCGTACGAGGTGGTGTGGTCGCGCGCGCTGGCGATGGCGATCGGCTCGTCGCTGCAGTCGTTCGCGCTGATCCTGGTCACGTTCTTGATCGGCATCGCGGGGGGCAGCGCGACGCTCTCGCACCTGCTCGCGCCCGGTCCCTCGCGCGGCTTGTGGCTCACCGCGAGCGTGAGCGCCCTGCTCTGCCTGCTGGCGCTCGCGCCGGCGCTGGTGCTCTCGGACGCCACGCTGACCTCGATCGCACTCGCCGTGTTGGTGCTCGGGTTGCTCGCCGTCCCGGTGGCCACGCTGCAGCGCGCGCGCGCCTTGCGCGAGAGCGGGGAAGAAGAGCTCGACGCGGAGGCCGACCGCGTGCTCGACAGCGCCGCCTGGCGGGTGTTGCTCGTGCCGGTCTCGGTGAGCCTCCTCGAATGTGTGCGCTTCGCGAGCAAGCGCTCGTCGGTCGCGGACGTCGCGCTGCACGGCTACCTGCCGTACATCACGGCGGGCACCGTGCTCGCCTGCGCGCTGGCGCTCGGGGCGCAGGTGGTGCTGCGCGAGCGGCGCTGGTTGCTCGCGGGCGCGGTGCAGCTCGGGATCGCGCTGTCGACGCTGTGCAGCTACGCGTTCCAGGACGAGATCCCGTACAGCTTCGCGCGGCTGGTGAGCGCGCTCGACGATCTGCCGAACCACGTGGGCACGGTGCGCTTCTTCATGCTGCTCGCCGCAGGCCTGTGCACGCTGCCGGCCACGCTGGGCATGGGCGCGATGTTTCCGATCACGCTGGCGCTGTGGGCGGAGCAGAAGCAGGGCGCGGGGATCGGGGACGAGGTCGGGCGGGTGTACGGGGCGAACACGATCGGATCGATCGTAGGGGCGTGGTTGCCCGGGTTCGTGTTGCTCCCGTGGATCGGGATGGAGAACACGCTCGCTGTCGGGATGGGGATCAACACGGTGGTGGCGATCGCGTTGCTCCTGCGCGCGCAGAGAGCGTCGGGCAGGGGCACGGACAGGGGCAGGGGCACTGCGAGAGGGATGATTGGGGTCGCGGGGATGCTGCTGGTCATGCTCGGGGCGCATCGGTTGATCCCGGGGTCGCCGTTGAGCTGGAATCTTTCCCATATGACGTTGGGGGCGTTTCGGGTCTCGTTGGCGCGGGAGGTGTTGAATCCGGCGTCGTGGGGCCAGCCTGATCTCGTCTATTACCGGGATGGCATCTCGACGACGGTGAGCGTGGAGCGCTGGGGGCGGCACCTTGCGCTGAAGAACAACGGCAAGGTGGATGCATCGAACGGCGACGACATGCCGACGCAGATCATGGTGTCGGCGTACCCGCTGCTGTTGCATCCGCGCGGGCCGAAGGATCTGGAGGTGGCGATCGTGGGCTTCGGCTCGGGCGTCACCGTGGGTGCAGCGCTGGAGTTTCCGGTGCGGCACATCGACAACATGGAGCTCGAGGATGCGGTCGTGGACGCGGGCATGCGCTTCTTCGCGGACGTCAGCCACCTGGAGCGCAAGCAGGAGCACTTTCCGTACGTGCGGCACCCGCGGCTCACGCTGTTCAAGGACGACGGCCGCAACTTCCTGGCCGCGGTCGACAAGAAGTACGACGTGATCGTGTCCGAGCCCTCGAACCCGTGGATCACCGGCGTCTCGGACTTGTTCACGGTCGACCACTTCCAGGTCACCAAGAAGAAGCTCGAGCCGGGTGGCGTGTACTGCCAGTGGGTGCAGCTCTACGAGCTCAGCCCCGAGAACATCAAGACCGTATACCGCACGTTCGCGTCGCAGTTCGCGCACGTGGTCGCGTTCGCGGCGGAGGAGCTCTCGAGCGACACGATCCTGATCGGCTCCGACTCCCCGTTGCCGCTCGACCTTGCGCACATCGCGCGTTCGCTCGAGGACCCGCGCGTCGCGCGCGAGCTGGAGCGCGCGTACGTGCACTCGCCGGCCGACGTGTGGAGCCGAATCCTGTTCGCCTCGCGCGACGAGCTGATGCGCTTCACGCAGACCGAGTGGCGTCAGACGCCGCAGGGAATGGCAGAGCAGATGCGCGCGACCGGCAGCGAGCCGTGCGTCGCGCCCGGCTGCAAGCGTGCGCCGGTGCCGCTCAACACCGACGACAACATGCTGATCGAGCTGCGCGCGCCGTCCGACCTGATCGGCTTCGCGCGCTACGACGGCTACCTCTCCACGTTCTACGCCGAGGGCTGGCCCTACGGCGACCTGAGCAAGCACCTGAAGCACGTCGACACGGACGCGGACAAGCGCCGCATGGCGCTCTCGCTGCTGGCGCACGGCCGCAAGCGCGGCGCCGCCAGCTTCGCCAGGGACCTGCCGGAGCCGAGCGAGCTCGAAGCGCGCATCGACGCGCAGACGATCGCGCTGTTGCTGCGCGACGGCCCCGATCCCGTCCCGGAGCTGGAGCCACCGATCCCGAGCCTGCCGCTCGAGCCGGAGCTGCGCGGCAAGTTCGACCGCTTCTACGCCGAGGGCGCGCGCGCGTTCGACAGCGGCGACTACCGGCTCGCGGCCGCTGCCTTGGAGCGCCTGCCCGAGCCGTACCGCACGCTCAGCGGTCCGGGCCTTCGCTTCCGCTACGCGCTGGCGGTCGAGCGCTCCGCGCTGGAGATCGCGCGCCACAAGCTGGCCGTGGGCGAGCTGGAAGAGCTGATCCGCCGCGACGAGACGTACACCGAGGCCCACCCCGAGCTGTTCTACTTCCTCAGCCGCGCACTTTACAACGCGCGTAACTACGACAAGGCCGTGCGCGCCATGCGCCGCTACGCCGCAACCCTGGTCGCGCGCTGAGCAATCCCAATTGCCTCGCGGTTAACACACAGATAACGGCGCGTTATGCACAGAATTCGGCGTCCGATAACGGGCCTTCCCGGGCTTTACAATGCTACAAGTAGCGGGCCATGACTAAACAGGACGCGACCCGCGGCATCGATATCCTCGCCAAGACCGTGTACCGGGATCTCAAGCTGGCCGGCTACGGCCGCGCGGAGATCGTCTCGTTCGCGAGCAACATCCTCGGCCACCTGACCGACGAGGCGAAGCAGCCACCGGCGGTGCTCGAGGCGACTGGCGTGGAAGCGACCGTTCAGGCCGTCTGAGCCTCGAACACGCTGGAAAGCTGCGCGATACATCGCAGCTAAGCTGGCGTAGTCGCAAGCCATAGCTTGACCCGAAGGGGGGCCGGGGGTAAGCCCCTGCAGCTTCGTCGCACGAGCGGCGGCAAGAACAGAAGCGTGGGCCGAGAGGTCGCGTGGACCTGTCGATTCAGTGGCTCGCCCTCGCGGGCCACTTGCACATTGGGGCACCGAAACGACTGCGTGAGGCGCAGCTCGGGTCCGCAACATCAGGAGAGCACATGGGTACCAAGATCGCGATCAATGGGTTCGGCCGCATCGGCCGCTGCGTGGCGCGCGTGCTGTTCGACGGCAACAACAGCGACCTCGAGCTCGTGGCCATCAACGATCTGACGGACGCGCCCACGCTCGCTCACCTGCTGCAGTTCGACTCCGTGCACCGCACCTTCAAGCACGACGTGAAGGCGGTCGACGGCGGCATCACGGTCGGCGGCAAGAAGATCCCGATCTTCGCCGAGCGCGACCCGAGCAAGCTGCCGTGGAAGGATCTGGGCGTCGAGATCGTGCTCGAGTGCACGGGCATCTTCCGCAGCAAGGGCAAGGCCGGCCTGCACATCCAGGCGGGAGCCAAGCGCGTCATCATCTCCGCCCCCGGCGAGAACGACATCGACGGCACCTTCTGCGTCGGCATCAACAGCAGCGAGCTGACGGCCGAGCACACGGTGTTCTCGAACGCGAGCTGCACCACCAACTGCCTCGCGCCGCTCGCGAAGGTGCTCCACGACTCGTTCGAGATCATCAAGGGCCACATGGTCACGGTGCACAGCTACACCAACGACCAGCAGCTGCTCGACCTGCCGCACAAGGA
>DASUME010000346.1:0-4181 GCA_036277895.1 Polyangiales bacterium | reverse complement strand
CGCTCGACCGCGCGATCCTGCCGGTCGAGCAGGGCGCGTGCGCGCGCGTTCTTCCGCTCGCGCACCATCAGCTGGTAGGCGGACTTCTTGTAGATGATCAGCAAGCGTGGGCCGGCCTTGGGCGGGCGCCTCGACTGGCTCATGGCTGCCCCGCCAGCTGCCGGAGCAAGCGGCTGATGCCGATCTCGGTCTTCACGTCGTGGATGGTACCGTCGTCGAGCGCGCGCAGTGCGACTGGGAGTGGCACGAACAGGCTGACCGAGCGCTCTTCGACCGCGTGCCCGTCCCCGGTCGCGAGCTCCCACTCGTCCGTGCCCAAGATCTCGGCGCACACGTAGTGGAGCTTCTCGGCGATCAGTCCGGGGCTGAGGCTGGTGGGCGCGCCGAGCGTGACGAAGCGCTCCGGGGTGAGCCTTACGCCCACCTCCTCCAGCGCCTCGGCGCTCGCGCGGCCGGCGATGCCCGCCTCGCCGCGTTCGCCATGCTCGATCAGGCCAGCGGGGATCTCCCACTGCACCGCACCGGTGCCGAGCGCGAGCAGCGGCACCTCGTAATCGGCTCGAAACGCGAGCGCGGGTCGAAGCTGCGTGCGCAGCACGATTTCGGGGTGCTCGCCGCGCCGCCGAAACAAAACCAGCGCCACGGCGTCGAGCAGGATTCGCTCCGTGAGGCTGTAGGGGTACGGAGCGCTCGCGGAGCCATCCGCGTAGCGGTTGCGGAGCTCGAGCTCGCGCAGGGTGAGGAACCCCGTCGTTGCCCGCTGCACTTCGCGCAGCGTCTCCACCTCGATCGGAGGCGGAGCCGGGAGCGCTTCGTGGAGAGGGCAGCTGGGGATGGGCGCGCGCTTCACGACAAGCCCGCTCGGCGACATGGCCGCGAGGATAGTGCCTGCCGGATGGGCGCGCACGGGCGACGCCCGGCGATGGGGATGGTAGGCTGCCTTCGCGCCGGGCAAACGCACGCTCGTCGCACCACTACGGAGTCGGATCGCCATGAGTGACCCCAGCGAAGGAAAGGTGCTGCCGCAGCTATCCCTGCGCGCAACCTTGGTCGACGAGGTCGACCTGCCCGATGACCTGCTCGAAGGTTGGACGCTGCTCTACTTCTACCCGAAGGACGACACGCCCGGCTGCACCAAGCAGGCCTGCGCGTACCGTGACGAGGGCGCGAAGTTCAAGCAGCTCGGGGTGAAGCTGTTCGGAGTCAGCCTCGACGACATCAAGTCGCACGAGGAGTTCCGCGACAAGTTCCACCTCAACTTCCCGTTGATCAGCGACACCGAGCACAAGCTCGCGGACTTCCTCGGCGTGTACGGGGAGCGCGAGTGGAACGGCAAGAAGTTCATGGGCCTGTCGCGCGATACGTTCTTGCTCGACCCGCAGGCGCGGGTGGTGAAGGCGTTCCGCGCGGTGGACCCGAGCTCCACCGTGGCCACCACGTACGACGCGATCAAGAAGCTGATCGAGTCCTGACGCGGCGGCGCTTCGCGAGCGCGAGCAGCAAGAACAGCGCGCACGCGGGCGCCGTCAGGTCGCCGAGCAGCGAGTAGGGCGTGCGGCCATCGAGCAGCGCGGGCTCCACCACGAAGCTCGCCTGCGTGAACGGCGCGCTGTGGCTGAGCTCGCGCCCGCTGGCCGCGCTGAAGCTGGAGCGGCCGGTGTTGACCACCCGCACCAGGTCGCGGCGCTGCTCGATCGCGCGCAGGCGTGCCACCAGGTCGTGCAGGAACGAGACGTGGCTGTGGCCGAACCAGACGTCGTTGGTCAGGTTGATCAGCACGCGTGCGCCGCGTCGAACCGGATCGCGTGCGGCGGCCGCGAACAGGTCCTCGTAGCAGATCAGCACGCCCAGCCGGCTGTCCTGGATGCGCACCGTGCCGGAGGCCCCGGGCGCGAACCCCGGCGAGCGGAAGAACGTGCGCAGCGGCGCGAACACGTGCCAGAACGGCACGTACTCCCCGAACGGGATCAGGCGCGCCTTGTCCACGCGGCCGGCGAGCCGGCCATCGCGGCGCACGAGCCAGGCCGAGTTGTACTTGGCGCTGTTGTCGACGAAGCTGGAGTAGGTCTCGAGGCCGAGCAGGAGCGGTCCATGCACGCCGTTGGCGAGCGGCGCGCGCACGTCCGTGGGGGCCTGCGTGCTGCTGCGCAGGAGCGGGTAGGGGTAGGCGGTCTCGCCCCAGATCGTGAGCGCCACGCCGCGTGTCTCGAGCGGACGGGTGAGCGCCTGCAGCGCGTGAAGTGATTCGCGCGCGTACTGTTCTGGATCGCGGTCGGGGATCGGCGCGTTGGCCTGTACCACCCCGAGCGCGAGCTTGGGCGCGACGGCGCGATCGCGCTCGACCTGCGGCACGCGCACCAAGCCGTAGACGAGCGGCGCGCCGAACACGATCAGCGCCGCCGCCAGCGAGCTCCAGCGCCGCTCGCTGCGCAGCGCCGTGTGGGACGCTGCCACCGCGACCACGAAGCACAGGCCGAGCAGCGACTCGCCACCGAGCTCCGCGACCTGCGCGAACGGCAGGAACCCGACCTGCGTCGAGGCGAGGTGCCACGGGAAGAGCTGCGGGCACAGCGCGAGCGAGCAGGTGAACGCGACGCCGAGCGCCAGCCAGCGCGCCCAGCCCCGCCGCACGACCGCCTCGGCGAGGTACGCGGCGAGCGCGTACGGGGCGCCCTGGAGCAGCCACGCCAGCAGCGCGATCAGCCAGGCCAGAGGCGCGGGCAGCCCTGCGTAGCTGACCAACAAGGGACCCAGCGAGCCGAGTGCGACCGCGTTGGCGACGCTCCCGAACAGCCAGCCCGTCACGATCGCCTGACGCCGCGAGCGGCTCTGGAACAGCGCCTCGCACAGGCCGAGCATGCCGACCCAGCCCGTGACGGCCAGCCAGCCGGCGTCGGGACCGGCGAGCAAGAGCGCGCCCGCGAGGGCAGCGAGCAGTGGGGGCGAGCCCGAGAGGCGAGACGTCCATGGCTCGGGCACGGCAAGGGAGCCTAGCTCGCGGGATGGGCAGGCGTCTTGACCCTTGTCGCCCCAGCCGGCGACAATGCCGGCCAGGGGATGGAAGTCGCGCTCGAGAACGCGACCAACAACGTCACGTTGTTGCGTCGACTGCACAGCGCGAGCGGGTTGTTCCCGCTCGGCGCCTACCTGTGCTTCCACGCCTGGGAGCACTGGCCGGTGCGCGTCGACCGCGATGCGCTGTTCGCGCGGCTGGAGCACTCCTCCAACACCGTGCTCGAGGTGGTGTTGGTGTTGGTGCCGCTGTTGCTGCACGCGGGGCTCGGCCTCCGGCTGGCGCGCGAGCCCAACGACGGCGCGTACGCGGGCCGCGCGTACCGGAAGCTGCAGGCGGTCACCGGGGCGCTGGCGGGCGCGTTCCTGCTCTATCACCTCGTCGTCAGCTGGCTGCCGCGGCTGGTCGAGTCCACGGGGGCCGCGTACGGCTCGACCGTCGAGCACAGCGGCACGCTCGGCGGGCTGATCGTGCACGCGGTCGGCATCGCGGCGGTGTGCATCCATTTTGGCCAGGGGCTCGGGGCGGCGCTGCCGCGCCTGTTCCCGGAGCAGCTGGAGCCGCGCACGGCGCGCTGGTTGGGCGGCTCGCTGGCGCTCGCGCTCTGGCTCGCGTTCGTGAACGAGCTCGCCAGCTACGCGACCTACGCGCCGTTGATGTAGAGTCCCGGCGTGGGTCCGATCTACGCCATCATGCTGAACACGTTCCGCGAGGCGGTGCGCGACCGCGTGCTGTACGCGGTCCTGGGCTTCGCGTGCGCGGTGCTGCTCTTCACGCTCGCGATCGCGGAGCTTTCGCTGCACGACGAGCTGCGTGTGGTCAGCGACGTGGGGCTGGCGTCGATCTCGCTGTTCTCGGTGATGATCGCGGTCTTCCTCGGCTCGTCGCTGCTCTACAAGGAGATCGAGCGCAAGACGCTGTACGTAATCCTGCCCAAGCCGATCGCGCGCGCAGAGTTCCTGCTCGGCAAGTACCTGGGCATCGTGCTGACGGCGGTGGTGTTCGTGGCCCTGATGGGCTCGCTGCAGCTGTGGCTGACCGCGCTGCAGGCAGGTGTGTCGCCGCTGGTCGCGCTGCTGGTGCTGTTGGCGTTGGCCGGGACGCTCGGTGCGGGTCTTTCCTTCGCGCGCGATCGGACCGCGATCTTGGTGCCGTTCGCGGCGCTGGC
>DASUME010000345.1:0-3292 GCA_036277895.1 Polyangiales bacterium | reverse complement strand
GGACCGGCTTCGCTCTACGTAACGTCCATCAACCGCACCACATTCGTGAACGGCACGGTGGCGGCGGGTGGCCGACACACCGCGCAGGTCTCGGTGGACCAGTTCGGCTGGCAGCTCAGCTGCGAGCCGATCGGCTGTGCCGACGTGGCGCAGACGCCGGCCGCGTGCCCGCCCGCGCGCAACAAGCTGGAGCTGGTCCGCGCCGACGACGGCACCACGCCCACCTGCAACGACCTGATCGACAACGCCGCCACGCTGTTCCCGAACGGGCTACCCGAGAACCCGCCCAGCTGCCCCTGAGCGGGAATCACACCAAGTGACGCGGCAGATCGGGTCTGCTCATGGCGTAGACCCGCTGTGGGTACTCCGTCGGACAGCTCGTCGGCCGCAGGCCGGATGGGGCCTTGCCGGGGCGACGTCCTGGGCGGCAAGTACCGCCTCGTCCGCGCGCTCGGCGAAGGTGGCATGGGCGCGGTGTTCGAGGCCGAGAACCTGATCACGCTGCGCCGCGCGGCCGTCAAGTGGCTCCATCCGCGCCTTGCCCCGAACGAGCTCGCCCAGCAACGCATGTTGCGGGAGGCGCGCGCTACCTCGCGCATTCGCCATCGCAACGTGGTCGACCTGTACGACGTCATCATGGAGGACGGCGGGGTGATCCTGGTCATGGAGCTGCTGACGGGCGAGCTGCTCTCCGAGCGGCTGGCGCGCGGCGGAACCAGCTTGCTGCAGCTGCTGCGCTGGCTGGTGCCCGCGATGGAGGGCGTGGCTGCGGCGCACGAGGCCGAGGTGGTCCACCGCGATATCAAGCCGGAGAATATCTTCCTCGTGAGCCAGGGCGGGCTGGGCGAGCTCGTCCCGAAGGTGATCGACTTCGGGATCTCGAAGGTCACCGAGAATGACAGCGCACGCCTGACGCGCTCGGGCGTGGCCCTAGGCACGCCGCGCTACATGTCGTTCGAGCAGCTGCGCTGCGACCCATCGCTCGACGCCCGCACCGACGTCTACGCGTTTGGCGTGATCTTGTACGAGGCGCTGCTGGGTCGCGTTCCGTACGAGGGGACGAGCTTCGGCGAACAGGCCGTCGCCTTCGTCACGCGCGACCCGCCGCTTCCGAAGGCGCTCCGGCCGGAGCTCCCTGCGGCGCTGTCTTCGCTCGTATTCCGCGCTGTTTCACGGGAAAGACAGCAGCGGCAGGCGAACATGCTGCAGCTGGTCGAAGAGCTGCGCCCGTTCTGCAACGAGCGCGCGTGGCCAGCACCGTTGATGGTCTGGGAGGGCACTCCGGCGTTGCCCGAAGGAGCGGTGTCGGGTGCATGCAGCACGCAGGAGGCGAGCCCGATCCCGATCGCGCGTGCGCGAAGGCGGCGCACGTCGTGGCCCCTGCTGATGGTAGGCACGTTGCTCGGTTTGCTCGCGCTGCTGCCGCTCGGCCTCTCGGAGGAGGCGCCGCGCCGGCCCGCGCTGCTTCCCCAGCCCACCGCCGCACGACAGGAGGAGCCGGCGCCGATCGACGCGTGGACAGAGACGATGCCGGTCGAAGCCCAGGCGCCGACGCACGTCGAGGCGATCGAGATCGTGGCTCGAGACGCGGGGCCAGCGCGCGCTCGCGTACCGCGTCGCGTCGCGCCAGCAGAGCCCACGCCGACGTTCGAGCCGGCAGTGCGTGAACAGCTCGTACCGCCCGCTCGTAAAGCGAGCGCGCATCGCGCGGGCTCGATCGCGCGCGACGAGTTCTGACTTTTTCGCGGGCAGGTGTGCGGCGCGCGCGGCGTACACGAGTGCAGTCATCCGCTGGCAGACCGCTCTCGAGCGTTCGCCCCTACGACTGGAGACTGTATGAGTGAGGGGACACTCTCGCCCGCTGCGCGTGGCGTGATGTGCATACTCGTGTGCGTCAGTGCATCGATCGCGCGCACGCACGGCGGCGTGGCATCGGCCGAAGAGGCGCAGACGCCGACCACCACGCTGCAGTACGAGCAGGCGCTCGATGCCGCGGTCGACGAGTACGAGCGTGGGAACTACCAGGAAGCGCGCGAGCACTTTCGCGCCGCGCACGAGCTCTATCCCAACGCACGCACGTTGCGAGGGATCGGCAAGGTGGAGTTCGAGCTCCGCAACTACGGTGAGGCGGTACGCTTCCTGAGCGACGCGCTGGCAGCCAACGAGCGTGCGCTCAGCGAACCGCTGCGTCACGAAGTCGAGGCGCTGCTGGAGCGTGCGCGCGCGTACGTGGGCGATGTACACGTGCAAGTCCAACCCGGCAGCGCGACGGTGATCGTCGATGGCGTGACGGTCGCGAGCGGTCCGCAGGCGGAGCTCAACCTGTTGGTCGGTGACCACGTGCTCGAGTTTCGCGCGCTCGGGCGTTTGCCAGAGCGCCGTCAGATCAGCGTGCGCGGTCGAGACCAGATCGCGGTCCAGGTCACGCTGAACGCGCTCGAGAGCGAGCACACGAGCGCGAACCCCGCCGCGCCGCGCAGCGACGCAAAGCCACTCTACAAGAAGCCCTGGCTCTGGGTCGCCACCGGCGTCGCCGCCGCCGGCGTCGTCGTCGCCGCCGTGCTGGCCACGCGCGATCATGAAGGCCGACCCAGTGGAGGGACGAGCGGCCTCGTCTTGGGCAACCCATGAAGCGCCCCCTCACGCTCTACACGCTGCTGCTCCTCGCCGCCTGCGACGACACCGTCGACGAGCTGCTCCCCCAAATCCGCAGCGAGCTCCAGCCAGGCACCGAGCTCCACTACATCCGAGCCGAGACCCTCGACTCCACGGGCGAGAACACCGTGTCCGAGCACTGGTTGCGGGTCCTCGAGGGCTGTCCGGTCTCTTCGGACGGATTCTATGATCTCGGGTCGTTCTCGATTCAGCGCGGCGAAGCTGCTCTTTCGCAGATTCGCCTGACCGCCTTTCGCGACGTGGACGGTAAGGCCGTTCCGCTCTTCGAGCAGCGCAGCGAAGCCGTGTTCCATCGCGGGGTGTCTGCGGTTCCGTTTCGGTTCACGCATGCATGCAACAAGCCGCTCAATTGCGCGCCGGGGCTGACGTGTGATCCGAGCACGGGCGAGTGCGGCTCCATTCCGCGTGTCGAGCGTCCCGCTGAAGCTAGAGAGATGGGAAGAGGTCCCTGGTGCTTGGAACGACTCGACGTTCCTCCGCCACTGGCGCCATTCACCGTGCCCGACGCGGGTGCGATCGTGCAATGCGTGACTGGTGACGGCTTGTGCCCCACGGGCTGCGACGGATCGCGTGACGCGGATTGCCGCTTGCCGCTCGGTAGTTCTTGCGTCGAAGG
>DASUME010000344.1:0-4177 GCA_036277895.1 Polyangiales bacterium | reverse complement strand
T
Organism: Polyangiales bacterium; assembly: GCA_036277895.1. GTDB lineage: Bacteria > Myxococcota_A > Polyangia > Polyangiales > DASUME01 > DASUME01. The sequence goes on along the minus strand of DASUME010000344.1, from coordinate 4,176 downwards.
CGACCTCGACCAAGAGTCGAGCCAGCAACTCGCGCGCCACCAAGGCTCGTGCGAGCGGCGTTCCCCACGTCCTGAACCTCGAGCACAGCCAGCGTCTGCTGCGCGCGATGGCGCAAGAGCTCGCGCGCCACACGCGGGGCCTGCGACAGCCGGGTGAGCCGCCACCGTTCTTCCTCTCTTACCTGCTGCACGCCAACGAAGGCCTGAGCGTGTGGGGCCGCTACGGCTCCGTGTTCCGCTCCGAGCCGCAGCGCGACGCGGATCTGTATGCGGAGGTCCGCGTCGGGTCGCACCGGCTCGAGAACACCATCGACAGCGGCATCACCGGCGACCTGACCCAGCGTCAGTCGTTCAACTGGATCGAGGGTCCCGAGGACTACGACCCGGACGTGCTTCGCTACGCGCTCTGGCGGCTCACGCAGCACAAGTACGACGAGTCGCTGCAGGAGTACTACGAGAAGAAGAAGATCCTGGTCGAGCAGCACCTGCCCTCGCGCAGCAAGACGTTCAGCAGCGAGCCGGTGCTGACGCACTTCGACGACGTGCAGCCGGTGGTGTTCCCGAAGAAGCGCTGGGAAGCGTTCGTGCGCGAGACCAGCGCGCTGTACCGCAACTACCGCTTCATGCTCGACCCGTACGTGCAGATCCGCGGCTCGAACAAGGTGCGCATCTTCGTCAACAGCGAGGGCTCGCGCTTCATCTGCCAGGACACGTTCTACGAGGTCTCGCTGCAGGCGTTCCTGCTCGGTCCAGACGGCGTGCACCTCGAGAGCGTGCGCACCTTCTACGGGCGCACGCAGGCCGACCTGCCCTCGCGCGCCAAGGTCGCGGCGGCGATCGACGACATGGCCAGGGAGCTCAAGGAGCTCGCGGTCGCCAAGCCGCTCGATCCGTACGCCGGACCGGCGCTGCTCTCCGGCTTCGCGAGCGGCCTGATCTTCCACGAGGCGATCGGCCACCGGCTCGAGGGGGAGCGTATGGGCTCGCGCAGCGAGGGCCACACCTTCGCCTCCAAGATCGGCCAGCGCATCCTGCCCAACGGCGTCGACATCGTCGACGACCCCACGATCAAGACGCTGCATGGAACCCCGCTGCACGGCGCCTACGACATCGACGACGAGGCGGTGCCCGCGCAGCGCACGGAGCTGGTCGAAGACGGCGTGCTCAAGAACTTCCTGGGCAGCCGGCAGCTGGTCGAGGGCGGCGCCAAGCAGTCCAACGGCCACGGCCGGCACGAGCGCTTCCAGGACCCGATGGCGCGGATGGCCAACCTGATCGTGACCGCGCGCGACACCAAGAGCTGGGATGAGCTCAAGAAGCAGCTGTGCGAGGAGACGCTGCGTCGGGGTCTTCCCTACGGGCTGATCATCCGCGGCGTCTCCGCGGGCGAGACGCGCACGGACCAGTACGACTTCCAGGCCTTCAAGGGCGTGCCGACCGCGGTCTACACGGTCGACCCCAAGACCGGCAAGGAGACCCGCGTGCGCGACGTGACCTTCATCGGCACACCGCTGGCGGTGATGCAGCGCATCCTCGGCTTCGGCCAGGAGAGCGACGTCGACAACAGCTACTGCTTTGCCGAGAGCGGCGCCGTGCCCGTGGCCACGGTGGCGCCGGCGATGCTGGTCGGCGAGCTGGAGCTGCAGCGCGCGTCCACACGTCGTTACCGGCCGGCACGCTTGCCGCTGCCGCCAATGCGCTGACGCGAGAGCGTTTGGCGTGCACGCTGAGCAGCAATTGCGCATCAGCGTGAGCTTTCCTTGAACGGTGGCCATCGCTCCGGCGACAGAGTGAGCGCAACGTTTCCTGTGCTGGAGCCCGCGGGTTCCAGTGCTAGAAAGGCGCCCGCGCCACATGTACAGCGACTTCGAAACGATGTTTACGATGTTGAAGGTCGCGAACGCACCCGCCACGTTCGCGCCCCGGCGCGCGCTGTTCGCAGACTCGCTGGTCGCCGCGACCCTGCTGGTCAACGCTGCCAACCGTCTCGCCGAGCGGCTCGACAACGCGCTCTACCCGGCGCACCTGAGCCAGCCGCTGGGCAAGCCGGTGTACATCGTCGCGGCGCCGCGCTCGGGCACCACGTTCCTGCACCGCCTGATGTCGGAGGACCCGCAGTTCACGACCTTCAAGCTGCTGCAGACGTTCTTTCCCACCGTCACCGGTCACCGCGCGCTGAACGCACTCGGCGCGCTGAACCAGGCCGCCGGCGGCCTGTTCACCAAGCTTCAGGAGCGGCTCGACGACGAGTACTTCGGCGCCTGGGAAGGCCTGCACGACATGGGCCTGAACGAGGACGAGGAAGACGAGGCGCTGTGGGCGCTCGCGTTCGCCACGCCCGCGATCTGGCTGGTGCTGCCGTTCCCCGAGCGCTTCGATCACCTGCGCTTCGTCGACAAGCTGCCGCCCAAGAAGCGCGCGAAGCTGGTCGAGCACTACCGCGGCTGCGTGCAGCGGCACCTGTACGCGAGCCAGGGCAAGACTCTACTCGGCAAGAACGTGCTGCTGCCCGGGCGCTTCGAGATCGTCACCGAAGCGCTGCCAGAAGCGCGCTTCGTGCACATCCTGCGGCATCCGTACGAAGCGGTGCCGTCGTCGCTGAGCTTGTTCACGGTGCCCTGGAAGTGGCACTCGCCCAAGCTGTCGCTGCGCGGCGGCGAGGCGCACGCGCTCGGCCAGCTGATCATCGACTACTACAAGTTCCTGCACCAAAAGCAGCTGGAGAGCGACCGTGCGGGCGACCACCGCTTCTTCAGCATGACCTACAAGTCGCTGCTGCAGGATCCGGTCAAGCGCATCGAGGAGATCTACGAGCGCTTCTCGCTGCCGATGACGTCGGGCCTGCGCGCGCGCCTGCAAGCCGAGGCCGCCAAGCGCGGCAAGTTCAAGAGCGAGCACACCTACAGCCTCGAGCAGTTCGGCCTGACCAAGGACTACGTCTACAGCGAGCTAGGCGACCTCTTCGACTACTACGGCTTCGAGCGCTGAGCGTCAGGTCAACACGCGGTCCGGCCCGGGCGTGATCATCGGCGGCAGCTCCTCTTCGCCGAGCATCTGCCGCAAGTTCACCTCGATCATGCGCGACAGCTGCGACAGCGGCAGATCGTTCACATCCGTACCGAACGGCTCCTCCAGCTCATCGCCCACCGCGTCCAAACCAAGGAACGCGTACGCGATCAGCGCCACCACCAGCGGCGTGGCCAGCTGCACGGTCGCGATCAGCCCGAACGGCAGCGCGAAGCAGTACGCCGCCACGATGCTGTGCATCAGCACCGTGTAAGACCACGGAATGGGCGTGTTCTTGATGCGCTCGCAGCCGCCCTGCACGTCGCACAGGTCGTTGATCTGCGCCTCCAGCATGTGCACATCGCGGTGCCGCAGCACGCCCGCGCGGCGCGCCTGCTGCACCACGCTGCTCATCGAGTGCAGGATCGCGAGCGGCACGTTGCGCTGCACGGGCAGCGCGTCGATCTCCTCCTCGCGCAGGAACGGCGACAGCTCGGCCACGTCGGACAGCTGGTTGCGCAGGTGCATGCGCAGCGCGTGCACGAAGGCGATCGTGCGATAGATCAGCTCCTGCTGCAGCAGCCGTGTGCCGTGCGCGTCGAGCTGCGCCTGCGGCGTCGCGTCGGGTGCGATCATGTGCAGCGTGAGGCGCGCGAACGAGCGCGCGTCGTTCACCACCTTGCCCCAGAGCTTGCGCCCTTCCCAGTAGCGGTCGTAGCTGGTGTTGTTGCGGAAGCCGAGGAACACGCCGAGCGCGAGGCTGATCAGCGTGAACGGCACCGTGGACAGGTCGTGCTTCACCCCGCCCGTCAGGTACGACTCCAGCGTCACCGCACAGGCGACCACGAACACGGCTGCCAGCCGGCCTGCGATGCGCGGCAGCGTGCTGCCACGCATGTCGAACAGCAGACCGAACCAACTCATCTTCCGGTCTGGGACGATCATGCGCGCGTGTTCTAGACGCGGCTCGCGAAGCCGTCGACCCCTTCCGACGCGCGTGCAAACATCACGCGCTCGCTGTGCGGCCAGTGTCCGCGCGAGATGACGGCCGAGATGCGCTGACCCGAGCGTTCGTCCTCCTGTCAAGTACCAGCAGACGTGCGTGTTTCGAAACCGTACGTGCGCGGCTCGCCATCTGCTCGACCCACAACGATTTGCGCCGTCACTTCG
>DASUME010000343.1:0-23302 GCA_036277895.1 Polyangiales bacterium | reverse complement strand
GTGCTGCCGAGCGCGTAGACGCCCAGGTCGAGCGCGGACAGTGCCTCCACGTCGCGCACGGCGCCGTAGATCAACACGCCTTCCCAGCCCTTCCGCACGGCCTCGCCGGCGATCAGATCCCCCAGCAGCGCGTTGCGCAGCGAGCCTCCGCCGTCGACCACGAGCACCTTGCCCGTACCCGGCTCGGTGAGCAGCTCCTTCACGCGCGAGTTGTCCTCGTGGCACTTCACGGTCGCGACCTGACCGTGGAAGGAGCTTCGCCCCCCGTAGGGTTGAAGCTGGGTCTCCAGCACTTGCACGATCTCACCGTGCTTGTCGTACAGGTCACTCGTCGCGATCACGTTTGGCTCCGCATGCTGAGGGTTCTTTGCACCCTTCGCAGAAAGCTCGCGAAGCGCGGGCAAAACTATGCCCTTTTCATGATTGCGCGCGCACCGGTTGTCGATAGTTTGGGAGACATCATGACACCAGCAGTGATCCTCGCGGCCGTGCGCACGCCGATCGGGAAGTTTCAGGGTTCGCTGCGCTCGAAGTCTGCCTCGGATCTCGCAGCCGTTGCGATCCGCGAGGCGGCGCGGCGCGCAGAGATCCCTCCCGCCGACGTCGACGAAGTGATCTTCGGCAACGTGCTCGCTGCCGGGCTCGGACAAGGCCCGTCGCGACTCGCGGCGTTGATCGCGGGGCTCCCACACTCCGTGCCCGCCACCACGCTCAGCAAGGTGTGCGGCTCGGGCCTGCGCGCCGTGATGGGCGCCACGCAGTCGATCGCGTGTGGAGATGCCAAGGTCGTCGTCGCGGGCGGCATGGAGTCGATGTCGAACGCGCCCCACCTGCTCGCGCGCGCACGGAGCGGCTACCGGCTCGGCCACGGGGAGCTGATCGACGTGATCCTGCGCGACGGCCTGATCTGCTCGACGCTCGGCCTGCACATGGGCGAGATCGCCGACCGCTGTGCGCGTACGTACCGCGTGAGTCGCGAGGAACAGGACGCCTTCGCGGCGGAGTCGTACCGGCGTGCGCGTGCGGCGATCGAGGGCGGCGCGTTCAAGCGCGAGATCGTCGCGGTGGAGGTGGGCGGCACGGTGCCGAGTGCCAGCATCAGCCAGGACGAGCAGCCGTACGCGGACGACATCGAGAAGCTCGGCAAGCTGAAGCCCGCCTTCGAGGACGATGGCACCGTCACCGCCGGCAACGCCTCCAGCCTGAACGACGGCGCCGCCGCGCTGGTGCTCGCGGCCGAGGGCTACACGCGGCGCAAGCCGATGGCCCGCGTCGTCGCCTACGCCAGCGCCGCGCAGGCGCCGGAAGACTTTGCGACGGCGCCCATCCATGCGATCAGGAGCGTGCTCGACAAGGCTGGGCTACGCGTGCAGGACATCGACCTGTTCGAGATCAACCAGGCGTTCTCGGTCGCCTCGATCGTGGTCTCGCGCGTGCTGGAGCTCAGCCCCGCGCAGGTGGACGTGAACGGCGGCGCGGTGGCGCTCGGGCACCCGATCGGCGCAAGCGGCGCGCGCATCCTGGTCACGCTGCTGCACGCCATGCAGCGTCGCGAGGCGAAGCGCGGCATCGCGACGGTCTGCATCGGCGGAGGAGAAGCGGTCGCGATGCTGGTGGAGCGCCCATGAACATGCTCGCGGTGATCGGCGCGGGACAGATGGGCCAGGGCATCGCGCTCACCGCGGCGCGCGCGGGGCGGCAGGTGCTCTTGGCCGACTCCACCGCGGCGCTGGCCGAGCGGGGCAAGCAGCAGATCGAGCACCTCCTGCGCAGGCAGCTCGAGCGCGGCAAGCTCGACGCGCAGGCGCTCACGCAGGCGCTGGAGCGCGTGACGCCACGCCCGCTCGATACCTTGGGCAGCGAGGTCGATATCGCGATCGAAGCGATCCCCGAGCAGCTGGAGCTCAAGGCGCGCCTGTTCAGCCAGCTGGAGGCGCAGCTGCGCGCAGACGCGGTGCTCGCCAGCAACACGTCCTCGGTCTCGATCACCGCGCTCGGCGCTGCCGTGGAGCGGCCCCAGCGCGTGATCGGCATGCACTTCTTCAACCCCGTACCCGTGATGGACCTGGTCGAGCTGATCCGCGGGCTCGCGACCGACGATGCGACGCTCGCCACTGCGCGCACTCTGGCCGAGCGCATGGGCAAGCGCGCCGTGCTCGTGGCGGAGGCGCCCGGCTTTCTAGTGAACCGCATCCTGATCCCGATGCTCAACGAGGCCGTCTTCACGCTCGAGGCCGGCCTGGCGAGCGCAGCGGACATCGATCTCGCGATGCGCCTCGGCACCCACCAGCCGATGGGCCCGCTCGCGCTCGCGGACCTGATCGGCCTCGACACCGTGCTCGCGATCTGCGAGACGCTGCACCGCGAGCTCGGCGATGACAAGTACCGCCCCGCCCCGCTGCTACGCCGCCACGTTCTCGCCGGCTGGCTCGGCAAGAAGACCCAGCGCGGGTTCCACGTCTACGGCTGAGCCGCGGGCAGGCGCCCGGGCGGCGGACGCTCACCGCGTCTCGCTCCAGCGCCTTAGCTCCGCCAGCGCTGCGCGCAGCTGTTCGCCGGTGAACGCGCAGTGACCGTCTCCGTTCGTGTGCTGCTGCGCGAACCAGCGGCCGCGCTGCGCGAGCTGCGAGTAGGCGTCCGAGCCTCGACGATCACGCGCGCAAATTGCGAGGTCTCGAGGGGCAATCGACGCATCGAGTTTTGATATCGCCGATATGGAAAACCGATGCGAGCGATCGTCTGCGGCAACTGCGAGATATCCCGCGGTGGCGCGAGGCGACGGAGCTACCGCCAGGGGTCGGCGAAGCGTGCATCTTCGAGCAGCGCGTAGTCGCTCAAGCTCTCCAGGAAGGCGAGTACGTCGTGGCGATCTTCGGGGGCGATGTCGTAAGCGGCCAGGACGTCCTCCAGCGTGGCCAGCGAGCCGTCGTGAAGGTAGGGCGCGGTCAGCGCCACGTTGCGCAGCGACGGCGGCTTGAACCTGCCACGGTCTCCTTCGTCTCCGGTCAGCAGCTCGATGCCGGCTGGCTTGGCCGACGGCCGCACGGCGAGCTCGAACGATTGCGGGGGCACCGCCTCGCGGGCCATGGCGGAGGAGAAGAAGAAGCCGCCGTGGCAGGTGGGACAGCCACGCGCGCGGAACGTCTGCTCCCCGCGCGCGGCAGCCTCGCTGAACTCTCGGTCGTCGCCGGCGAGGTGCTGATCGTATGCCGAGCGCGCCGAGACGAGGCCACGCTGGAAGGTCGCCAGCGCGAGCACCACGCTCTGCAAGCCCCAGCCCTCGGGGAACGCCGCTGCGAACAGCGCTTCATAGCGAGGTTCCGCGCGCAGCCGCTCGAGGGCGAGCGCCTCACGCCCCGACAGGCCGTGCTCGACGGGGTCTTCGCCGAACAGCGGCACCAGCACCTGGCGCTCGAAGCTGGTCAGCACGAAGTTCGCGTGGGTGAGCGTGGCGGCGTACCCGCTGTTGACGAGCGACATCGCATTGGTGCGCGTGCGCTGGCCCGTGGAGCCGATCGACGTCGCCTGCCCATCCGTGAACGCGAGCTCTTGCCGGTGACAGCTTGCGCACGCGACGTTCTCCCGGAGGGAGAGCCTCACGTCGTAGAAGAGGTGCCGACCCAGCTCGAACTTCGCTTCGCTGAACGGGTTGTCGGCCGGCGCCGGGGAGGGCGCGAGCGCAGCCAGCTCGACGCGCACGGCGTCCTCTTCGCTCGTGCAGGCCGCAAGCACGCAGGCCAGCGCGATGTACAGGCTCGTCTTGCTCACGGCACCGTGAGTCGGAAGCCTGCAGTGTGGCAGGTGTTGCAGACTCCCGTCTGCTTGGTGCTGAACATGTTCCCGAGCACCTCTCCGCTGCCGCGACGCAGCAAGCGCGCGGTCAGCTTCTGCTCGGCGTACGGGATCGCCTCGGTGGTGAAGAAGTTGCCGTTCGCATCCACGTCGAGCAGCGCGTAGCGCGTGACGTCCTTGAACGTGTTGTTGGCGCGATCCGGTGTGCCTGCGATGATCTCCACCAGCACGTCCTGTGCGACGCCGCCTGCTTCGCGGAAGACCGTGCCTGCGGCCGTGAAGCGACCCAGGCCGGGACCCTGCGCCTGGTGGCAGCGCATGCAGCTCGCGCCGTGCCGCGGATCGCCCACGGGGTGGCTGCGTGTGGCACCCGGCTCGGAGACGTTGCGGATGTCGAACGCCGTGGGCCGCATGAAGTCCGGCTGCGGCCAGCCCGTGGGGTCATCGATGCGCGGCGTCTTGCGCACGCCACCACCGGAAGCTTGCCAGGCGTCACCCTGCTGGACAGAGAACACAGTCTGCTCGGGGCGCTCCGCTGCGTCATCCCATGGCACCACGCCGAGCGCCGCATAGAGTGGCTTGCACTCGGGGTCGTCCTTGCCGCCCATGCATCCAGGCAAGCTGTCCGCGGCCTTGCTCAGGTCCACGCCGGCATAGAGCTTCGCGGCATCGAAGACGACCAGCGACGTGTTGACGTCCCAGCCACTCAGCTCGATCTGCGCGAGCTGACGCGCCGCGCACGTGAAGCCGGTGTTGCTGACGCCGCTGCATCCCGCGGCGCCGGCATGGAAGTACCAGACCGGCTGCTCCGCGGACGTCAGGTCGATCTTCGCGTACTTGTAGCCGCCGCTCCAGCTCCACCACATCCCGCTGGCGTTGAAGGGAGCGGGTGCGAGCGCGCCATCGAGGTGGTTGCGGTCCTCGGGCACCCCGAGCTTGAACGCGATGCCGGTGTAGTCTGCGCCCGCCGCGGCATACCCGTACACCACCGTGCGCAGGTTCTTGTCGCCGGTGGCACAAGCGCCGCTGTCGTCGACGAAGTCGAGCAGCGCCACGTTGCCAGACTGCCAGCGTTGATCTTGATCGAGCTCGAGCGCGACGCGCTCGCCGTTTGCCCGCAGCAAGCTCACGTCGTGCACGTAGAAGCGCGCATCTGTCGGCTGCACGCGCGTGTTGCTCGAGCCGAGCGACGCGAACCGTCCGCAACCGAACGGCTGATCGCCGGCACGCAGCGCGAAGCGAAGCGCAAACAGCCGCTTTCCGTCGCGCTCCGCGGGCGGTTCATCGCTTGCGAGCGCAGCATCGGCACTGGCTTCTGCACTGGCGTCCAGCAACACGCTCGCGTCGAGTGGGCGCACCTCGCCGCCCGGCGGGACCACGGCGACTCCCGTATCGGGAGAGCTGTCGACAGGGCGATCGACGGTGTCGTCATCGCCGCAAGCCACGCTCCCCAGGATCAAGCACGCCAAGAAAGTCCGCTGCATCGTTTCTCCCCGTTGGGGAGCTTCGTAACGCATGGGGGCACGCATGACCGCGCGGTCAGATGTCGCAGGACTGCAGCGGTGACGTCACTCGGATCCGACATCGACCAACTTCGCGAGCGCTTGCGCTATGCGTCGAGGTCGCCCAGTCGGGCTCGCATCACGCGCTCCAGGTTCTGCATACGCCTCGTCTCCAGGCCGATCTCACCGAGTCGCGGGATCGCAGCCGCCACGTGCTTGCGCAGGCCTTCGATCGTCTGCGCGACAGCGACCCGTCGTACGCCGACTCGCTCGCCAAACGTCAGCACGTGCTCGCGCTTGAGCTTGTCGTCGCGGCCTTCCATCGAGAGGGCCAGGCTGCGGTCGCCGTAGGGTAGGGTGCTGAGCATGTCGTAGCCCGGCGCTCGCCATCGTGGAATTAGATACCGCGCGAAGGGCGGCTCGGCTCGTCTTGACTGTGGGGTGAAAGTCCCTTAGTGGAGCGCTCGAGTTTGGGTCTTCGGCCTGTGCCGGGGACAGGGAGCCCTCGCTCCTGAACAGGGAAGTCGGTGCGAAGCCGACGCGGACCCGCCACGGTAGACGATCTTACTGCTCTGCAGACGAACCACTGGCACTGGCTGGGAAGGTTGCAGAGACACGGTCGTGAGCCCGGAGACCTACCCGACCTCGTCACCCGCATGCCTCGGGACAAGGGCGGTCGGGCGCGCTCTCGCGTGGTTCGAGGTCGTGCAGCGAGCGCTCTGACTCAGGTCGAAAGCCTGTTCATGTCGTATCGCTGGAGTGTTTGGATCGCGCTGCTCGCGTCGGTGTCGACGGCGCACGCGCAGGATGCTGGCGTGGCGCTGGTGCTGGGCATCGACGCCGGCGTCGAGCAGGTCGTGCAGATCAGCGTGCGCGACCGTAAGCCTGCGGGCCCCGGCGAGTTCGTGCTTGGCGGCACCGGCTCCAAGGTGAACGCGCCGCTGCGCGAGATCCCGGCCACCGTCAACATCATCGATCAGCAGACGTTGCGCGAGCGAGGCATCGTCGACCACGTACAGGCGCTGGAGCTGTTGCCTGGCGTGGTGCCGCAGTGGACCTACGGCGGCTTTCAGTACAACCAGATGCGCGGCTTCCAGGCGCTGACCTTGTTCGACGGTCGGCGCGACAGCCGCATGACCAAGGGCATCAACGGCTCGGCGCCGATGACCGGCCTGTTCGACGTCGATCGCATCGAGGTGCTGCGCGGTCCGTCGGCGGTGCTCTACGGCTTCGGCGCGGTCGGTGGCGTGATCAACACCATCCGCAAGCGCGCCTCACGCACGCCGCAGTACGAGCTCGAGGGCGGCCTGGGCTCGCCGCACGCCTGGCTCGCCCACGCGAGCGCGCAGGGACCGATCCTCGACAAGCTCGCGTATCGCGTCGACCTGGGTCACGTCACGCGGCGCGACTTCCGGGGCATCCAGACCGACCGCAACCAGGTCACCAGCACGTTCCTCTACAAGCCCACCTCGCGCGACACGTTCAACGCGCGCTTCTCGCTCGCGATCGATCGCTACGACACGGATCTCGGCCTGCCCACGATCGAGGATCCGTCACGTCCGGGGCGCTGGGGGCTTCCGTACGGTGCGCGCTACACGAGCAACTACGGCTCGCGCCAGGACAAGCTCGACTACGTGCGCATGGAGGCCGCGCTCGACTATCGCCACGACTTCTCGCAGGCCGTCTACGCCGAGCTGCGCGGCTGGATCGTGAACGACCGCTACGACTACCTCGCCGCCGAGGGGCTCAACTACGTGCCGGCCACGGGCACGGAGCGCGCGCAGGTCTCGCGCGAGTACTTCAGCTTCATCCGCGACTGGCGGCCGCTGCAGGTCTCGGCGGAGCTGCATGCGGACGTGCGCACGGGGCCACTCGCACACAAGCTCGTGGGCGGCTACCAGCTGGAGTCGTTCACCGGCGACACGGACTACAGCGACCAGGACGGCGCCACGCTGGAGAACGTGGACTTCGCGTATCCGGTCGATGACTCGCCGCCGGTCAGCCGCAACCGCACGCGGCGCGATCACTACCGCGTGGCGACACACTCGCTGTACGCGTTCGATCACCTCAAGCTGCTCGACGCGCTGATCCTGACCGGCGGCGTGCGCGTCGACATCGCGAAGAGCCGCGTGCGGCGCGAGTTCGTCGACCGCGCCAGCGGCGACGAGATCCCCGAGCCCAGCTCCGGTATGGTGCGGCGACCCAACCTGGAGAGCGACACCCAGACCACGGGCTCGGCGGGGGTGGTGTACACGCCGCTGGAGCCGCTGACGCTCTACGTCTCCTACGCGAACTCGTACAAGCCGAACTTCGTGCAGCCGGGCGAGCGCATCTCCCAGAACTACACGCCCGAGAAGAGCCAGCAGCTCGAAGGCGGCCTGCGCATGCGCTTCGATCAGGGCGGGCAGGTGTTCGAGCTAGACGCCGCGGGCTACGTGATCCGCAAGAAGAACCTGCTCGTGCCGCGCGGGCCCGAGGACTTCGCCACCGCAGGGCTCGCCGAGAGCCGCGGCCTCGACCTGTCCGCGCGCTACGCGATGCGCTACGTGCAGCTCACCGGCGGCTACTCGCTGATCGACGCGCAGTTCCTGGAGTACGTCGCGCCAGACCCGGTCACCGGCGAGAACATCGACCTCTCCGGCAAGGAGATGTGGCTCGCGCCGCGGCACAGCGGCAACGTCTGGGTGCGCTTCCCGTTCAGCCAGTACGTCTCGGCGGGCCTCGGCTCGCGCATGCGCGGACGTACCTGGGCCGACGACACCAACCGCCTGCTGCTGCCGAGCTACGCGCTGCTCGACGCCTCGATCACGGTCGGCAACGAGCGCTCCAGCTTCACCCTGCGCGGGAGCAACCTGCTCAACCGCATCGACTACTTCACCTCGTCGCTCACGGGCTACGCCAACCCCCAGATGACGCCCGGCCCAGGCCGCGAGATCCTCGGCACGCTGCGCCTGACGCTCTGAGTCACTGCGACAACGGGCCGCAGGGGCGTCGCGCCCCGGCCTGGTAAAAGGTCGTCTTCTACTGGGATAGACGATGCCTAAACTTACTCGCGCTTTTACGATCTTACTGTTCGCCGCGGCCTGCGGCGACGACGCCGCGGAGCCCGTGTCCCCAATCCCCGACGCGAGTGTCGATGTCGATGCGGGCCAGCCCACCGGGCGGGTGGACATCGACGCCGGCCGCGACGCTGCGCCTGCACTCGATGCGCGCGTCGAGGAGCGACCGAACCCGGACGCGCCACCGGCCACGCTGAATGGCAAGAGGCTGTACACCGTGCGCTTCGACTCACGCGCGGGCGACGAGCCGTTCGCGTGCGGCAAGAAGGTCGCGGTCGGCACCAAGAACACGCTGGTCGAGCCGGTCGACATGCGCTTCTACGTGCACGACGTAAGCTTGATCCGCCCCAGCGGCGAGCGCGTGCCGCTCGAGCTGCATCAGGACCAGCGCTACCAGCGCGAGAACGTCGCGCTGCTCGACTTCGTCGATGACACCGGCGGCTGCCTCACGGGCGACAAGGACATCCGCAACGTGGTGCACGGCTACGCCCCCGAGCAGGCGGACTACACGGGCCTCGCGTTCAAGGTCGGCCTGCCGGCGGACAAGAACCACCTCGATGGCGCGTCGGCGCCCGCCCCGTACAACGCGAGCGGCCTGTGGTGGAGCTGGCAGGGCGGCTACAAGTACGCGCGCATCGACGTGACGTCCGAGGCGGTGCCGCTCTGGTACTTCCACGGTGGCGCCACCGACTGCAGCGGCACGGTCGCGACGGGGTTCAGCTGCGCGTCGCTGCAGCTCGCGAACATCGTGCTGCCGAGCTACGACCCGCAGGCCTCGCTGGTGGTGTTCGACGCGCAGCGCTTCTACGCCACGTCTGATCTGACGGTCGCTGATCAGACGCCCGGCTGCATGGGCTTCGCACCCGACGAGCAGTGCGCGCCGCTGTACAACACGCTCGGCGTCACGCCCTGGGACGACGCCACGCCCGGGCCGGCGCAGACCGCCTTCGTCCTGAAGACGGGCGCTGCGCTGGTGGCGAGCAGGGGCACCACCACTCCCGATCGCAAGACCACCGATCCGACCGCGTGGCCCGATCCCAGCTACGAGCGACCCTCGATCCTCGACATCGAGAACTTCTCCAAGGCCGGCGACGCCAGGAGCCACGATCAGCGCGACCCACGCTACGGCGTGAATTGCATGCGCTGCCACCAGGAGTTTGGTCCAGGCTTCGGCAAGTTCACCGCTGCGGGCACGGTCGTCGACAAGGCTGGCAACCCTGCCGTCGGGCACCAGGTCGAGATCTTCACCGCAGACGTGGCGGGCTACGCGAAGTTCGACAACATCGTCCGGCGCGCGCTGCTCGACGTCGATGCGAACGGCAACTTCTTCACCACCGCCGCGCTCCCGCTCGACACGAACGAAGTCGGCGCGCGCATCCTCGACGCCAGCGGCCAGCCAGTGCTGACGATGCCGTTCATGCAGCAGACCGCGGCCTGCAACAACTGCCACACCGGTGGCTTCCGGCTCACGCTGCCGTGAACCTGCTGGCACGCACGGCGCTGTCGTTGTTCGCGCTCGCTGCGTGCGGTCGAGCGCCGCCGTCCGTGCTGGCCGAGTTGCCGCCGGCTCCCGCGCCGGAAGTCAACCCGACGACGCCCGAGAAGGCGGAGCTCGGGCGCCACCTGTTCTACGACGTGCGCCTCTCTCAGCAGCGCAACGTGTCGTGCGCCAGCTGCCACCAGCAGGCGCACGCATTCAGCGACACCGTCAGCCTCTCGGTCGGCACCACCGGCGCGCGCACCGCGCGAAACTCGATGTCGCTCGTGAACAGCGGCTACGCAGCCACGCTCACCTGGTTCAACCCGATCTTGCACGACCTGGAGGCGCAGGCGTTGGTGCCGCTGGTCGGCGAGGCGCCGATCGAGCTCGGTATGGCCAACCGCGACGACTTGCTGCGCGCGCGCCTGCTGTCCGAGCCGCGCTACCGCGAGCTGTTCACGGCCGCCTTTCCGGACCAGGCGGAGCCGTACACCATGCAGAACGTGGCCGCCGCGCTCGCCAGCTTTCAGCGCACCCTGGTCTCCACGCGCGCGCCGTACGATCAGCATACGCTCAGCGACGCGGCCCAGCAGGGGCTCGCGCTGTTCGAGTCCGAGCGGCTCGGCTGCACGAGCTGCCACGGCGGTGTGTTCTTCTCCTCCGCGATGTCCGCGCAGGACGCACGACCGCACTTCGAGAACAACGGGCTGCGCGCGGACTACCCGCCCGGCCACGAGGGCCTGCGCGAGCTGACCGGCAACGCGAACGACCTCGGCAAGTACAAGCCACCCTCGCTGCGCAACGTCGCGCTGACGGCGCCGTACATGCACGACGGCTCGCTGGCCACGCTCGACGAGGTGCTCGAACACTACGCGCGCGGAGGGCTCCCGAGCGCGACCAGGAGCCCGCACGTGAAGGGCTTCGCGCTCAGCGCCGAGGAACGCGCGAGCCTGCTCGCGTTCTTCGACAGCCTGACGGACGAGGCGCTGCTGCGCGATCCGCGCTTCGCGGATCCGTGGTCAGGGCTGCAGCTCGCCGTCGGCCAGTGAGCGCGTGAACGCGTCGTAGTCTCGCTCGACCTGGGCGGCGCACTCCACGGCGAGCGCGAGCAGCTCCGGACGCCAGCTGCGATCCTGGCCGAACGCGGCCAGCACGTCGGCGCTGGCGCTGCCGTCCCGCCCGCTGCTTCGCAGCTGGTCCCAGGCCAGGCACTCCGCCACCGTGCGCAGCAGGTTGCCCACCTGCTTCGGCTCCAGCGACGCCAGCTTCACGCGGTCTTCGCTCGGCAACAACGTGCGCAGCACGAACGGCACACGCGCGAGCTTCACGGCGTGCAGCGACGCCATCGCGATCGCCTGCATGCGCCGCTGCACGCCCACGATGCGCAGCGCGTCGTCGCGAAACGCGGGCTGCGCCAGCTTGGGACCGAAGCGCACCGACGCGGCGGGCGTGGCGATCTTGAGGTCGAGCAGCTGCTCGCGTGCGCCCTCTGCCTCCACCAGGACCACCCATCTCTCGAGCCCCAGGCTGCCGGTGCCGGCCACGCGGCGGGCCACGTCGCGCACCTTCACGCGTCCGAACTGCTCGCGCTTCTGCAGCGCGTCGAACAGCGCGTGCACACGCTCGTGATCGCGGTCGCTCGCGCGCAGCGCCTTCTTGCCGTCGAGCTTGATGCGGCCCTTCTTGGTGCGCGCGGCGATCAGGTTGCGCTGATGGCTGGCGTCCGCGCTCACCAGCAAGTCGCGCACCGGCGGCTGCGCCGTCTCGCGCTCCACCCAGCGTGCCTTGCCGTCGGCGAGCGCCCGGCCGTAGCTCTCGAGCAGCAGCGCGCACAGCGCATTCGCCTCCTTCTTGCTCGCGCCGAGCGTCTTGCGCGCGACGTGCACGCTGCACAACACGCGCAGCAGATCCCAGCTGGCGGGTGCACGCAGCGCCTCGTCGAAGTCGTTGATGTCGAAGTAGACCTGGCCGTTGTCGCCGCGGTAGCTGCCGAGGTTCTCGAGGTGCAGGTCCCCGCAGGCCCAGGCCAGCGGCGCCTTGCGCAGCACCGCCGCACGCGGAAGCTGCGCGTAGAACAGGTGGCAGCTGCCGCGCAGAAAGGCGAACGGTGACTCGCTCATGCGCGCGAACTTCATCGCCAGGCGCTCGGGGTCGCGGCCCTGGTTGAAGTCGATCAGCTCTCGAATGACGTTGCGCATCCGGGATGGTTGCGCCGATCGCCGGCCAGAATCAACCCGCGGATGGAGCCAATGGCCGAAAACGTCCGTTCGCTGTCCTTGCGCCACAAGGTGCAGCGATCGATCCTTGGGCATGCGTCAGATCGCGATGGTCGTGTTCGATCAGCTGCAGCCGCTCGATCTCGTGGGTCCGTTCGAGGCCTTCGCGACCGCCAACGCGCTGCTCGAGGCGCGCGGTAAGGAGCCGGCTTACCGGCGCTTCGTGCTCTCGCCTGGTGGCACAGCGGTGCGCAGCGAGAGCGGCCTCGGCCTGCTCGTCGACGGCAAGCTCGAGCGCCCCCCGAGCGCGCTCGGCAAGCGCTTCGACACGCTGATGGTGTGCGGTGGCCTCGGCGCGCGGCGGGCCTGGAAGCAGCCGCGCGACCTGCGCGCCGTGGCCAGGCTCGCTGCGCGCGCCCGCCGTGTGACCTCCGTGTGCACCGGCTCGTTCGTGCTCGCCGCCGCGGGCCTGCTCGACGGCAAGCGCGCGACCACCCACTGGCAGCACTGCAGCCAGCTCGCCCGCCACTTCCCGAACGTGCAGGTCGAGGCCGAGCCGATCTACGTGCGCGACGGACGCTGCTGGACGTCCGCGGGCGTGACCGCGGGCATCGACCTCGCGCTGGCGCTGATCGAGGAAGATCTCGATCGCGAGCTCGCGTCGGAGGTGGCGCGGCAGCTGGTGGTGTTCGTGCGCCGGGCGGGCGGGCAGGCGCAGTTCAGCGCGCAGCTCTCGGTGCAGAGCGCCGAGCGTGCGCCGCTGCGTGAGCTGATGACGTGGGTGGTCGACCATCCGGAGGCAGCGCTCGATGTTCCGTCGCTGGCCGAGCGCGCGCACATGAGCGTGCGCCACTTCGGGCGTCTGTTCCGCGCCGAGACCGGCGTCTCGCCGGCGGCGTACGTGGAGCGCGTGCGCGTGGAGACGGCCCGGAGGCTGCTCGAGACCAGCGCGCGCAGCATCGAAGAGATCGCCGAGCAAGCGGGCTTCGGCACGCCCGAGGCGTTGCGGCGCGCATTCGCACGTCGCCTGTCATTGAGTCCGCGCGAATACCGCGCGCGTTTTGGGGAGGCCGTATGAAGATCGCAATCCTGGTGTTCGATGAGCTCACTGCACTCGACGCGGTGGGACCCTACGAGGTGCTGCACTCCTTGCCCGAGGCAAAGGTGCACTGGGTGGGCAAGCGCAAGGGTGCCCACCGCTGCGACGGCGGGCTCTCGCTCGTCGCCGACTACACGCTCGACGAAGTGCGCGAGGCGGATCTGCTGCTCGTGCCGGGCGGCTTCGGCGCCCGCAAGCTGCAGCACGACCGCGAGCTCGTCGATTGGCTGCGCGCGATCGACCAGACGACGCAAACGACGGCGACCGTGTGCACGGGCTCGATCCTGTTCGCGGCCACCGGACTCTTGCAGGGACGCCGCGCGACCACCCACTGGGCATTCTTCGATCAGCTCGCCAACCACGGCGTCACGCCGGTGACGGAGCGTGTGGTGCGCGATGGCAAGTACGCCAGCGCCGCGGGCGTGTCCGCGGGCATCGACCTCGCGCTCACGCTCGCGGTGGAGCTCGCCGGTCTCGACCGCGCGAGCGGCATTCAGCTCGGCATCGAGTACGACCCACAGCCGCCGTTGCAGGCCGGCAACGCCAGCCGTGTACCCGTGCCCTTGCGCAATCGCCTCTACGCGGCCTCGCACGCGCGCGACGCAGAGATCGCTCAAAACGCTTCGCGGAACTGCAGGTAGGGGTAGAACGAGTCGCCGTACGCGAGATCGAGGCGCACGTTCACGCGGTCTCTGCGGTCGACCGACACGCGCAGGCCACCGCCACCGGCGACGCGCAGATCCTTGAGCGACATCGTGCGGCGCTCCTCGGACACGCGACCCACGCTGCCGAACGCGACCGCGGCGAAGCGCTTGCCGATCGGCACGCGGTACTCGGCCTCGGCGGCGACCAGCAGCTTGCCGCGCAGCTGGCCGGTGAACCAGCCGCGGAACAAGCCCGCACCGCCGAGCTGCGGCAAGCGCTGGAACGGGACGTCGCCCCACACGGTCTGGCTCACGAAGCGCAAGGCCAGGATGTGGTCGAACCAGAGTGGTTGGTAGCGGCGCGCGTCGATCAGCAGACGGCGGTAGCTCACGTCGCTGCCCAGGAAGGGCTCGTACGCGGTCGCGCGCAGCTCGATCAGGCTGCCACTGCGCGGCCAGTTGATGCCATCGCGGCTGTCCCACGCGATCGTGGGGCCGATGCCGGACGCGAACACCGGCTTCTCGCCAGGGTCGTCCATCATGCTGAACACGCTCGGATCGTCCGAGTCGCCAGGGCGCACCTTACGAATCTCACTCCATGCCGAGCTGTAGTGGCCGCCGAGGTAGAGGTAGCCGAAGAAGCTCTCGCGCGAGAACGGGCGCGCGCGGAAGTCGAGCTCGCCGCGCAGGTAGCAGTCGGTGTACTTGTCGTACAGGTCGTCCTTCGGATCGTTGCCGATGCCGTAGAAGCGGTTCGGGTACTTGGCGCCGAGCGCGTCCAGCTTCAGCACGTAGTCGTCATCACCGAAGCGCAGCTCCGGCGTGAACTGACCCATCGCCTGCTTGTTGAGCGTGTACACGCCGCCCAGTGAGATGTTGCTCGGCCGGCGCTCGCCCTTGGCGCCCGGCATGCGGAACTGAAACAGCGTGCCTGCGCCGAAACCCGCGCTGGTCTCGGGCGTGTAGAACAGGATCGGCAGCACCTTCACGATGTCCCACAGGCGCTTGGGCGGGCCCGCGCTGGGCTCCGGCATGACCGGGATCAGCTCGGTTGGCTCCGCGGCCTGGCTCGAGTCGTACGCGCCGACGGTGGTGCGCTCTTCCGAGACTTTTTCCTGTAGCGCCGGCGGGGCGTCGCCCGACGAAGTTGCTGATGGCGCACTCTCGTCCTCGAACAGCTCGTCCCATGGCTTGGCCGTGGGTGCGTGCTCGTGGGCGTCCGCCTTATCCGACGCTGACTCGGGCGTAGCTCCGCCAGGCTGCGCGTACGCAGCCGAAGCGAATAGTGAGCACACCAAAGCGGCTCTTAACAGGAGCCAAGCCCGCATAAGGGCGTCCATCAATGCACAGCGCGTCCCGAATCTCCAGGAGAGATCCGTGTGAGATAGTGACCGGGTGCGCGCGATCACTACGATCCACGGCAACGGCGCACGCACTGCTGCTGCCGCAGCACCGTTATCGTCCGCTGCGCCCATTTCTGAAGGCGCTGCGACGTGTTCGGTCAGACCAAATCGTGCAGCGCGAGCTGCGCGCGCCGACGCGTGGTCGACGGGGTCACTTCTTCGTGATCGACCTGAGCAGCTCGTCGAAGCCGCCACGCGCACCCTCGATCGCATCGCGCGGGCCGGTCAGCTTGAAGAACACGGAGCCCTCGGGGCCCTTGGCGATCGCGCCGAGCAGCGCCGCGTCCGGCAGCGCGGTGGGCTGCGGCCCGCCGGGCATCGCCATGCCGCCCGCGAACATGCCCGCCGCCTCCACCAGATCGATCTGCACGCCGTTGTGCGTGACCTCGCTGCGCTTGGCCTTGGTCTCGCTGCCGTCCGCCTGCGTGAACTGGCCGATCCAGCGCGACATGTTGGCGTCCACGCTGCCGCCCTGATCGGGCCCGAAGTAGAACACGCCCAGCTCGGCGGCCGGCGCGCTCTTCAGCCCGTACTCGGCGGCGCGCATGCTGCTCTTGGGGGCGCGGCGCACGAACGCGGCCGGCGCTTCCCAGGTCAGACCACCGGCCTGCGCGGGCTCGGTCGGCACGGCGACCGGAGGGGGCGTCAGCCCGGCGTGCGGGTCGGCGGCGGTGACCGGCTGCGTGGTGGCCGCAGGGTCCGGCGCCTTGGCGACCTGGCGTTCGCAGGCGAGGGGCGAGAGCAGCGCGACAGACAGGAGGATTCTTCGCATGGGGCCCGATCTAGCATCGCGGGCCCGTCGCGCTCGGCGACAGGCCGCTGTCGCCGAATCCGACGCCCGCGCGCGGGACCATGCGTGTTCACTTGGGTTCTAGGCTGGCGTGGATGCTGCTGAAGGGCGGGGGAACTCTCTCCCTTCGAGGTAGCTCCATGCGTTCCATCATCGTGTTCTGTCTGCTCGTCACGTCGTCGGCCTTCGCCCAGGACCACTGCGTCGAGACGTCCGCGCTCTCCGCCGCGGCCGCTAAGATCTACGAAGCCAAGAAGCTCGACGCGGGCATCACCCTCTGCCACGTCGCCACCGGCGCCGACGACTGCACACACACGATCGTGCTGCCGCCTGCGCTCGCGAAGAAGCACCTCGCCGAGCACGCCACGGACTGGTCCGGCACCTGCGAGGGCAGCGACATGATCATGGTCGCGGTCAGCGGCACGCTCGAGGAAGGCTTTCCGCTGCGCCCAAACCTCGACTACACGTCGCCGACCGAGAAGGTGCCGGCCGTGTTCCTCGGCCGCGCATTGATCCGCGGCCTGCGCGCGCACCTCGACATGAAGGATCCGAACAGCCGCGAGTACAAGGCGCCGCCGGCGCTGAACCCGGTCAACCCGGCGCTGATCCCGAGCGGCAACCAGCTCGATGCGAACGTCTCGTCGATCTACCTGGTCGATCGCCGCCAAGCCGCGCGCGCGTTGCTTAACGAGCCGCGCTTCCTGAGCATGGTGCCCGATCTCGCGAAGGTCGAGATCGACGCGGAGGAGACCACGCCCGACCTACGCAAGCTGTTGCTGCAGGCGATCAAGGAGACGCCCGGCATCACCAACACCGCGAACGTGACCTTCCTGCAGGTGATCTCGGTCTGGCACTCGTGTCACTTCGTGCCCAGCCCGGTGCTCTACACCAAGCCCGACGGCACGCGCGTGACGGACTTCCCAAACAGCCTGGCCAAGTTCGCAGGCACCACGGACGCGACGCGCGTCGCGAACCCGACCGTGTACAACGCAGCCGTCGAGAGCGCAGTACGCGCGGGCGTCGAGCAGACCAAGGACTGCACCGACCCCGTCACGTTCCCGCTCGGCAGCAGCGGCCATTACTCCGTGGACAAGTCCACGAAGCGCATGATCGACGCCTACCGCCCCTGCGCCTTCGAAGAGCTCGCGACGCGCGCAGGCTTGACGATCGACATCCCGCAGTGCCCGAACTGAGGGCACGCGAGACGCTCGATCAGGCGACCTCGAACAGGCCGGCTGCGCCCATGCCGCCGCCGATGCACATCGTCACGACGACGTGCTTCACGCCGCGGCGCTTGCCTTCGATCAGCGCGTGGCCGACCAGGCGGGCGCCGCTGACGCCGTACGGGTGGCCGACCGCGATCGCGCCGCCGTTGACGTTCAGCCGGTCTTGCGGGATGCCGAGCTTCTCCGAGCAGTAGAGCACCTGCACGGCGAAGGCCTCGTTGAGCTCCCACAGGCCGACGTCCTGCGCGTTGACGCCGAAGCGCTTGAGCAGACGCGGCACCGCGAAGACGGGGCCGATGCCCATCTCGTCGGGCTCGCAGCCCGCGACCGTGAAGCCGCGGAAGTAACCGAGCACCGGCAGGTTGCGCTTGGACGCGTAGTCCGCGTCGGCGACCACGACTGCCGACGCGCCGTCCGAGAACTGGCTGGCGTTGCCGGCCGCGACCACGCCGCCCGGCACGGCCGGACGGATCTTGGCGAGGCCTTCGTAGGTGGTGTCCGCGCGGATGCCCTCGTCGTTGCTGACGGTGACCTGCTTGGTGATCAAGCGGCCGCCCTCGGCGACGCCGGCGGTGACCGTGATCGGCGCGATCTCGTCCTTGAACTTGCCAGCTTCGAGCGCGGCGGCCGCACGCTGCTGGCTCTGCGCGCCGTAGCGGTCCTGCGCCTCGCGGCCGATGTTGTAGCGCTTGGCCACGTTCTCGGCGGTGAGCAGCATCGGCATGTAGATCGCCGGCTTGTGCTCGTTGAGCCAGCTCTCCTTGAACATGTGCATGTTCATCTCGTTCTGGACGCACGAGATCGACTCCACGCCGCCGGCCACGATCAGCGGCGCCTTGTCGACGATCACGCGCTGTGCGGCGTTCGCGATCGTCTGCAGACCGCTGGAGCAGAAGCGGTTGACGGTGAAGCCCGAGGCGGTGATCGGCAGGCCCGCGCGCAGCGCGATCTGACGCGCGATGTTCGAGCCATCCGCGCCCTCGGGGAACGCGCAGCCCATGATCACGTCTTCGATGTCGTTCGGGTCGACGCCCGCGCGCTTGACGGCCTCGGCCACGGCGTGACCGCCGAGGGTGGCGCCGTGGGTCATGTTGAAGGAGCCACGCCAGGACTTCGCCAGCGGAGTGCGGGCGGTGGAAACGATTGCAACGTCGGTCATCTCAGCTCTCCCGCATCAACCGTTGAAAGACTTGCCTTCGGCGACGAGCTTCTTGATCAGCTCGGCCGGCTCCCAGAACTTGTCACCCGTCTGCGCATGGTACTTCTCGATCGCGCGCAGCACGCTGTAGAGCCCCACGCTGTCCGCGTAGAGCATCGGGCCGCCGCGGTGGATCGGGAAGCCGTAGCCGCTCAGGTACACCATGTCGATGTCGCTCGCGCGCTGGGCGATGCCCTCCTGCAGGATGCGCGCGCCCTCGTTGACGAGCGCGTAGATCGAGCGCTCCAGGATCTCCTGGTCGCTGATCTTGCGCGGCGTGATGCCCTTCTCCGCGCGCACCTCGGCGACGATGCCGTCGACGACCGGATCCGGGATCGCGTCGCGGCGACCGGCCTCGTACTTGTAGTAGCCGCTGCCCGTCTTCTGGCCGAAGCGGCCGAGCTCGGCGATGCGGTCGCCCACGTTGGGCTGCTTGAGCGCGGGGTTCTTGGCGTAGCGCTCCTTGCGGATCGCGTAGCCGATGTCGTTGCCCGCCAGATCTGCGACGCGGAACGGACCCATCGCGAAGCCGAACTTCTCGATCACCTTGTCGACCTGCCAGGGCGTGGCGCCCTCTTCGACCAGCAGGTCACCCTGGTGCATGTAGACGTGCAGCATGCGGTTGCCGATGAAGCCGTCGCAAACGCCGCTGACGACCGCCGTCTTCTTGATCTTCTTGGCGATCGCCATCGTGGTGGCGAGCACGTCCTTGGCCGTCTTGGCTCCGCGCACGACCTCGAGCAGGCGCATCACGTTGGCGGGGCTGAAGAAGTGCAAGCCGAGCACGTCCTGCGGACGCTTCGTGAAGGCCGCGATCTGATCGACGTCGAGCGTGGACGTGTTGGTCGCGAGGATGGCGCCGGGCTTGGCGACCTCGTCGAGCTTCGTGAACACGCTCTTCTTCACTTCCATCGACTCGAACACCGCTTCGATGATCAAGTCGGCGTCCTTGAGCGACGCGTAGTCGAGCGAGGTGGAGAGCTGGCCGAGGCGCGTGTCGAGCTGATCCTGCGTGAGCTTGCCCTTCTTGAGCGAGCCCTCGTAGTTCTTCTTGATGATGGCGACGCCCTTGTCGAGCGCCTCCTGCTTTTGCTCGATCAGCTTGACCGGGATGCCGGCGTTCAGGAAGTTCATCGCGATGCCGCCACCCATGGTGCCGGCGCCGATGATGCCCACCGACTTGATGTCGCGCAGCTTGGTGTCGCTCGGCACGTCCGCGATCTTGGAGGCCGCGCGCTCACCGAAGAATGCATGGCGAAGCGCCTTGCTCTCGTCCGTCTGCACGAGCTCGGCGAACAGCTTGGCTTCGACCTTGAGGCCCTCTTCGAACGGCTTGCTGACCGCGGCGGCGACGGCGTCGACACACTTGAGCGGCGCCGGGAAGTTCTTGCTCAGCGCGCCCACCGTGTTGCGTGCGAACTGGAAGTAGCCGTCCGCCTCGGGGTAGCTGATCTTGATGTCGCGCACCTTCTTGAGCGGCAGCTTCTCGGCGACCACCTTCTTCGCGAACGCCAGCGCGCTCTCGATCAGGTTGCCCTCGACCACCTGGTCGAACAGCTGCGTGCTCGCGAGCTTGGCGGCCGGCACCGGCTCGCCCGAGACGATCAGGTTGAGCGCGGTCTCCACGCCCACCACACGCGGCAGCCGCTGGGTGCCGCCGGCGCCGGGCAGGATGCCCAGCTTCACTTCGGGCAGGCCGACCGACGCCGTGCTCAGCGCGACGCGGTAGTGCGCGCTCAGCGCGAGCTCCAGCCCGCCGCCCAGGGCCGCGCCGCTGATCGCCGCGATCACCGGCTTGGTGCTGCTCTCCACGGCGCTGTTGACGGTGTGCAGGCTCGGCTCGGCAAAGGCCGCCGGCGTGTTGAACTCCTTGATGTCTGCGCCGCCCGAGAAGGCGCCTTCGGTGCCGATCAGCACGATCGCCTTGGCCTTCGCGTCGCGCGCCGCTGCATCGATGCCGGCCACGATGCGCGATCGCAGCGCGTGGCTCAGCCCATTTACGGGCGGGTTGTTCAAGGTGATCACGGCGACGTCGCCGTGCAGCTCGTACGGGGTGCTCATCGTACTCTCCTCAGTCTGTCGGGGCGGCATAGCCGAAAGCGGGCCGCTCTTCACGGGCTCTGTCGCTCACGCTCTTACCTTTTCGTGTCTTGGTGATCCAGTCGCCTAGGCCGGAGGCGGCTCGGAGACGTGGGTAGCCTCGTTCAAGCTGCGCTCGAGCTCGGGCAGGATCCCGAGCCTGACGTAGATCGGGCGGATGTGCTCGCGCAGCCCGGGAAGGGTATGGCGGAACGCCAGGCTGGCGACGCAGCAGATGGCTCCCCCGGCCAACAACGTGGGGCCGGCGCCAAACGCGTCACTGGCGCGGCCGGCGAGCAGGGATCCGAAGGGCATCACACCGAACACCGCCATCGAGTAGAGCGCCATCACGCGCCCGCGCTTGTCCTCGTCGACCAACGTCTGCACGATCGTGTTGCAGGCCGCGAGCTGCACCATCATGCCGGCGCCCACCACCACCATCAGGGGCATCGCCAACGCGAGCCAGGGCGCCTGAGAGCTCGCCATCAGCCCCACGCCGAACACCAGGCCCGCTTTGTTGATCACGCGCCCGAGGCCCAGCACCGTGGGGCGCCCCGCGAGGTAGAGCGCGCCGATCAGCGCCCCCGCGCCGGCCGCACCGGTCAGCACCCCGAGCGTGCCCGCCTCGCCGTGCAGCTGCTCGCGCGCGATCACCGGCAGCAGCGTGGAGTACGGCATGCCCGCGAGCGCGAACGCCGTCAGCAGCAGCAGCACGGCGCGGATGGGCGGGAAGTGCGCCACGTAGCTCAAGCCCTCGCGCAGCTCCTGCAGCACGCGCTTGCCGCTCGCGCGCACAGGCACCGGCTTCACGCGCATGGCCAACAACGAGGCCAGCACGGCCACGTAGCTGAGGGCGTCGATCAGGAAGCAGTACCCTTCGCCGACCAGGCCGATCAGCGCGGCGGCGATCGTGGGGCCGATCAGGCGCGCGGAGTTCACCATCGAGCTGTTCAGCGCGAGCGCGTTGCCGAGGTCCGCGCGGTCCTCGATCATCTGCACCACGAACGACTGCCGCACCGGGATGTCGACCGCGCTGATCAGGCCCTGGAACAGGTTGAGCGCGATGATGTGCGGGACGCCCAACGTGTTGGTGAGCGCGAAGTAGGCCAGCAGGCTCGATTGCACCATCGCCAGCACCTGGGTCACCAGGAGCGCGCGATGTTTGTTCATGCGGTCCGCCCACACCCCGGCGAAAGGCGAGAGGAAGAAGCTGGGGGCCTGGCTGGCGAAGGTGGCGAGCCCGAGCAGCAGCGCGGAGCCGGTGAGCCGGTAGATGATCCAGGCAGAGGCTACATGGGTCAGCCAGTTGCCGATGAAGGAGATGCTCTGGCCGGCGAAAAACAGCCGATAATTGCGGTGCCGCAGCGCCCGGCCCATGCGCGCGAGGTGACCTACGGCGGGGGCGGATCCGGGCGCACTGGACGACAGCGACACGGGGCCAAGATGCCTTGAGAATGGCTATCACGCCACGATCGGCCTGGCACGGGACCCGCTGTGCCTACGTGTAGAGCAGGGGTTGGAGCGTAGCCAATGAAACAGCCATTTCGTCTGGATCTGGAAAACATCAAGCGCAAGGCCCGCGAGCACATGCTGCAGGGCGCGGTCACCGAGAACTACGGGGCCGATCGTGAGGCCGTGATCAAGGTGCTGAACGAGGTGCTGGCAACAGAGCTCGTCTGCAACCTCCGCTACCGCAACAACGCGCTGGTCGCGCAGGGCATCCACGCCGAGGCCGTGGCCGCGGAGTTCACCGAGCACGCGGGCCAGGAGCAGCAGCACGCGGACATGATCGCCAACCGGATCGTGCAGCTGGGGGGCGAGCCCAACATGGACCCGGCCACGCTGACCGCGCGCTCGCACGCGGACTACACCACCTCCCGCGACATCAAGACGCTGCTGCGCGAGAACCTGATCGCCGAGCGCGTGGCGATCGACACCTACGCGGAGATCGTGCGCTGGCTCGGGGACGACGACCCGACCACGCGCCGCCTGCTCGAGCAGGTCCTGGAGCAAGAAGAGGAGCACGCCGACGACCTGGCCAGCCTGCTCGAGGGGACCAACGTGGCGTGAGCGGGCCGGGTGCGGCCGACCTGGCCGCGTCGGTTCGCCTCCTTCACACCGCGTTGTAGTCTGTAGCCCATGGATATCTCGACCCTGTGGACAGCCCAGGGACTTCTCAGTTTGGTGACGCTGAGCGCGATGGAGACGGTGCTCGGCATCGACAACGTCGTGTTCCTGTCGATCCTGGTCGGCAAGCTCCCGCGGGAGCAGCAGCCGAGCGCCCGCCGGCTCGGGCTGATCCTCGCGCTCGGCACGCGCATCTTGCTGCTGTTCAGCCTGTCGTGGGTGATGAGCCTGACCAAGCCGCTGTTCGAGGTCTGGGGCCACGCCGTCGCGGGCCGTGACCTGGTGCTGTTCGGCGGCGGCGGCTTCTTGATCGCCAAGGCCACGCGCGAGATCCACGAGAAGATCGAGTCCCCTTTCGACGACCATGAGCCGCACGTGTCCGGCAGCGGCCGCTTCGGCTGGGTGCTGGTGCAGATCGCGGTGCTCGACGTGGTGTTCTCGCTCGACTCGGTGGTGACCGCGGTCGGCATGGCGAACGACCTGCCGATCATGATCACCGCGATGGTGATCGCGATGGGCGTGATGCTGTTCTTCGCCGGCTTGATCGGCGACTTCGTGCATCAGCACCCGACCATGAAGATGCTCGCGCTGTCGTTCTTGATCCTGATCGGCGTAATGCTGGTGGCCGAGGGCACGGGGCAGCACATCTCGAAGGGGTACATCTACTTCGCGATGGCGTTCTCGTTC
>DASUME010000342.1:0-8967 GCA_036277895.1 Polyangiales bacterium | reverse complement strand
GAAGATGCCCAAGGCCGTGCAGGTCGTGCGCGCGCAGCTCCAGGGGCCGGAGCTGAAGCTGGAGTTCAAGGACGTGAAGCCCGGCACCTACGCGGTGCAGGTCGTGCACGACGAGAACAAGAACAACAAGCTCGACATGCGCTGGCTGCCGTACCCGAAGCCGATCGAGGGGGTCGGCGTCTCGAACGACCCCGACAACAAGGCCGGTGCGCCGAAGTGGGAGGCCGCCAAGTTCGACGTCGGCGCCGCGCCGCTGTCGATCAAGATCACCGTGCACTACGTGGAGTGATCAAAACACGGCGCCGGCCGTGAATGCGATCGGCCAGCCGAAGCGAGCCTGGATGCCGAGCGAGCGCGTGAGGTAGTAGCGCGTGCCGAAGCCGATGTTCGGAAACAGCCCGTCCCACTTGCCGTCGTCGACGTGGCCGATGAAGCCGAGCTCCGGGAACAGGTAGAGCCGGTCGTCGACGCCGATCGCCCACTGCAGCACCACGGTCGGGAACACCTCGACCACCTGCGTGCCGTTGAACTTCACGAACGTGACGTCGGCGCCGGCGCTGATCGCGAGCTCGTCGCGCGAGCTGTACTTGAACGTGCCCTCGATCAGCAGCCAGTCCGCGCGCACGCCCACGCCGAACGCCCCCTCCCAGGTCAGCGCCACGTGCCCATCGAGGCGCACGTGCGGCAGCAGCGGATCCTGGCGCCCGTACCCGTGCACGCCCGGCGGAAGACTGGATGAGACCATCACCTGCTCGGGCGCCGGCGGGAGCTCGTCCACCGGCGGCAGGTCGTCTGCCGGCGGTGGCTCGTAGTCCGGCGGCAGCGCCCCGGCGTCGACCTCCGCGTCGGCCACGAGGCGCGCGTCGGCGACGCCCGCGTCGCTCGCGCCCGCCAGGCCCGCGTCCACGAGCAGCGTGTGCTGCGGCTTCAGCCGCGTCGTGGTTCGTCCTGCCTTCGCGGGCGCCTCCGGCTGCGCGCGCACGCCGGTCCAGCCGCCGACCAGCGCGAGCGCCACCACCGCCACCGCCAAGCCCCGTCGCCAACTCATGGTAGCCGCATCAAAGAGCAAGCTCGGCCGCGCTGCAAAGTTTCGCGCGCTCCGTGCACCCGACCTCGACTGCACGCTGGCACACGCTGACACAGGGTTTCGCTTGTGTTTTCTTCTGGATCGAGCTGGTACGTAGCTTGCTCACGCTGCGCACGCGCCCCTCTCACGGCGCACGTGTGACTTGGATTGGAGGACCGAATGAACAACCTGCGCATGGCGCGCTGGCTCTCGACCGGGCTCGTGCTCGGCTCGCTCGGCTGCAGCGACGGCGGTGGTCCCACGACGGGGCCGTCGCAACCGGGCAAACCCGACAAGACGGACACCTCACCCGTGACGTCCGACGGAACGCCTACGGCCCAGCAGCCAGTCTCCAACGTCACACCCGGGGACCCGCAGATCCCGGTCAGCACCGTGCTCGCCAGCCTCTCGGTCGCCGCCGACTGCGACGACTTGCTCACGCGCGCGCAGGACGACGCGATCGCCAAGCTGATGATGGAGGTCGAGCGCTACAAGAAGCAGCCGCTCAGCACCCCGGGCCTGCCGCCGCGGGGAGGCGTCCTCGACGCCGGCATCGCGCTGCCGAGCTCCTCCGGCGACGAGTCGAGCGGCGACGACGATAGCGCCGACGCGCCCGGCAACTTCGGCTCGGGCAGCGGCAAGGGCGAATCCGCCCCCCCGAGCGCGGATCCCATCGGCGCCTCCGAGACCAACCACCAGGTCGAGGGCGTCGACGAGGCCGACTTCGTCAAGCTGGTCGACAAGGGCAAGAGCCTGTACCTCCTGCACGGCAACACGCTGCGCAAGCTGAGCACCTGGCCGGCCGCGCAGACCGAGCTGGTCGGCCAGCCGCTCACGATCGAAGGCTCCCCGAGCGAGCTGTTCGTGACCGACACCGGCAAGGCGGTGGCGTTCTCCTCGGTGTACTCGTACGCGAGCACGCCCGGCAAGCCCGCGATCGCCGATTGCTTCGACTGCGGCGGCTATGGCTCCGGCTCGCTCAAGGTCACGATCGCCGACGTCTCCACGGACACGCCCAAGGTGGAGCGCGAGATCTACTACGAGGGCAGCTACCTCTCGTCGCGTCGCTACGGCGACATCGTGCGCGTGGTGATCCAGTCGTACAGCAAGTTCGCCGGGCTGTTCCAGCCGCAGATCCAGTGGACCGACTCCTGGGGACGCCCGTACGACAAGGCGAACATCGCCAAGCAGCTCGACGACTGGCAGGCGCGCACCGAGGACTCGATCCGCAACACCGAGCTGAGCGACTGGTTCCCGGTCGCGCAGCAGGTGGTCGACGGCAAGCTCGTCGACATCGAGCCCGGCTGCAGCTCGTACTTCGTGCCGGATCCGGGCCTGAGCGACTACGGCCTGACGCACGTGCTGTCGCTCGACACCAGCAAGGCGGACTCGGAGATCGGTGGCATCACCGTCGTCGGCGCCGCCAGCACCGTGTACTCGAGCGCGGCGCAGCTCGTGCTCGCGCAGCCCGACTACCGCTGGAGCGGCGCCGACTGGGGCGTGATCAGCAACCAGCAGACCGCGTACCACGTCTTCAACCTCGACGGCGCGAACACGCGCTACACCGCGAGCGGCTGGCTGTTCGGCGGCCTGCCGCGCCACAACGCGCAGTTCGGCATCGACCTCGGCGCCAACGGCACGCTGCGCATCGCCGCCACCGGCTGGGTGCGCGATCAACCCGCGGCCGACCCGAGCAGCGAGCAATTCTGGGCCCAGCACACCGAGAACCGCGTGTTGATCGGCAAGATCGACGGCGGCAAGGTCGTGCTCGCGGGCCAGAGCGAGAAGCTCGGCAAGGTCGCGGAGACCATCCAGTCGGCGCGCTTCGTGGGCGACCGCGCCTACGTGGTGACCTTCCGCGAGATCGATCCGCTGATCGTGCTCGACGTCGCCGGCGACACGCCCAAGGTGCTCGGCGAGCTGGAGATCCCCGGCTTCAGCCAGTACGTGCACCCACTCGACGCGACGCACCTGATCACGGTCGGCCAGAGCGGGAAGGGCGGCATCCAGCTGCAGCTGTTCGACGTCAGCGACCCGGCCAACTTGCCGCTGCCGCGCACGTTCGACTTCGGCGCCGGGTCGTCGAGCGAGGTCAGCTACAACCACAAGGCGTTCACGTCGTTCGAGGATCTGCTCGCGCTGCCGGTGTACGGCCAGTACTTCTCCACCAGCCAGCGCTACTCCTACAACTCCACGCTCGAGGTGCTGCGCGTCAGCGCGCAGAACGGCTTCTCCGAGCTGGCCAAGCTCGATCACGCGCAGCTCTACGCGGACAACGGCGCGGGCGTGAAGTGCGGCAGCTGCGAGCCGCTGCCCAGCGGCGGCGTCAGTTGCTACGACTACGCCTGCGGCTACCAGCCGGAGCTGCGCCGCGGCCACTTCGTCAAGGGCGAGGACGGCCAAGTCTACGTGTACTCGATCAGCTGGGCCGGCGTGCTCGTGCACGCGCTGCCCACGCAGACGCCGGTCGCCCAGGTCGGCCTGCCGCAGCCCGTGTTCGACAGCCAGCCGTGGTACGGCGACGACGCGGTGCAGGACGGCGGCGTCACCACCAAGGACGCCGGCATCAAGTTGCCGTGAGGGGTTGCCCTGGGCGCGCGCGGCGGGCAGTGTGCGCCCGATGCTGCGTGCGCTCGCCAGCGCGATCCTCTTCCTGACTCGCATCCCGCTGCCCACGCTGAAGCTCGACGAGCGCGACTTCGCGCGCGGCGCGGGCTTCTTCGCGTGGGTCGGCGTCCTGATCGCGCTGCCGCTCTACGCGGCCTCGCGCTTGGTGCCGGCGCTCGGCGCCTCGCTGGCGGCGGTGATCACGGTCGCGCTGTGGGTGCTGATCACCGGCGGCCTGCACCTCGACGGCCTGGCGGACAGCGTCGACGGCCTGAGCGGCGGGCGCGGCGACCGCGCGCGCACGCTCGAGATCATGCGCGACAGCCGGATCGGCTCCCACGGCGCGCTGGCGCTCGTGCTGCTGATCGGCCTCAAGTGGGCCGCGCTCGAGCGTGCGTTCGCGATCGCACAACCGATCTGGCTGATGGCGCCGGTGGCCGCGCGCTTCGCTTGCACGCTGCTCCTGGTCGCTTTCCCCTACGCGCGTACGGACGGGCTCGGCTCGCCATTCGTCGGTCTGCCGCGCGCGCCCGCGCTGATCACCGCGGCCGGCGCGCTCGGCGTGGCGGTGGTGTTGCTCGGGCCGCTCTCGCTGGTGCCGGCGCTGATCGCCAGCCTGTGCGCGGTCGGCGTGGCGCTGCGCATGAGCAGCTTGCTCGGCGGGCTGACCGGCGACGTCTACGGCGCGGCCATCGAGCTGGCCGAGCTGGCCGCGCTGCTGGAGGCGGCGGCGCTCCGGCCTTGACTTGCGCCTGCTCCGGGCGAGGCGTAAACGAGCCCGCTGATGGCGAGCACGGTGTTGATCGGTGGTGGCGTGCGGTCCGGCAAGAGCGCGTTCGCCCTCAGCCGTGCGCGTGAGCTGGGTGCGCGGCGCGGCTTCATCGCCACCGCCGAGCCGTTCGACGACGAGATGCGCGAGCGCGCGCAGCGTCACCGCATCGAGCGCGGCGACGACTTCTTCACGCTCGAGGCACCACGCGCGCTCAGCGCTGCCCTGCGCGAGGCCTGGCGTACGGCGGACGTGGTGGTTGTGGACTGCCTCACGCTCTGGCTCTCCAACCTGCTGCTCGAGGGCCTCGACCGCGACGCGATCCGGCGCCGCGTGGACGAGCTGTGCGAGACGCTGCGCGATTCGCCCGCGCACGTGGTGATCGTGAGCAACGAGGTGGGCCTCGGCATCGTGCCGGAGTCCAAGCTCGGACGGACGTTCCGCGACGTCTCCGGCGAGGCGCACCAGACGCTGGGCAGCCAGGCGCACGAGCTGTACTTCGCGATGATGGGCCAGCTCGTGCGCCTGCGTCCGGGGCCGCTGGAGCTGGTGGCGAGCGCGCCGTTCGTGGCGCATGAGCACTGAGCTGGTGTTGGCGCTGGCGTTCGCGCTCGACGTCACGCTCAGCGAGCCACCCGCGGCGCTGCACCCGGTGGTCTGGATCGGCCGCGCGATCGCGCCGCTCAAGCGCCAGCGGCCGCGTGCGCCGGCCGTCGACTTCGCGCTCGGCGGCGTCTACACGCTCGCGCTCACGTCGGGTTGTGCGCTGCTCGCGCTGTTCGTGCTGCTGCACGCGGGGCGCGCGGGGGCGTTCATGCTCGAGGTGTTCTTGCTCTGGAGCTGCTTCGCGCTGAAGGGCCTGTACCGCGCGGGCGAGGGCATGCGCCGCGCGCTGGCCGCCAGCGATCTGCCCGCCGCGCGCGAGGCGCTGCTGAGCCTGTGTAGCCGCGATCCGAGCGCGCTCTCCAGCACCGAGCTCGCCGGCGCCACGATCGAGTCGCTGAGCGAGAACGCGAGCGACAGCGTGGTCGCGCCGTTGTTCTACTACGTCTTGTTCGGCGTGCCGGGGGCGCTGTTCTACCGCGCCGCGAACACGCTCGATGCGATGGTGGGCTACCACGGCCGCTACGAGTACCTCGGCAAGCTCGCGGCGCGGCTCGACGACCTGCTCAACTTGATCCCCGCGCGTTTGACCGCGCTGTTGTTGGGGCTCGCGGGCGCGCTGCTGCGCATGCCGGCCGCGCGCGGGGCCCGCATCGCGTGGCGTGATCACGCGCGCACCGAGAGCCCCAACGCGGGCTGGCCGATGGCGATGGCCGCCGGTCTGCTCGGGGTACAGCTCGACAAGCGCGACGCCTACGTGCTCGGCGCGGAGCTGGCGACCCCGGACGACCGCGCGCTACATGGCATGCTGCGCCTGCTGGGCGTCACCGGTGTGCTGGCCTTCGCGCTGGCGGTGCTCGCGGCCTGGGTGCGCCGTGGATGAGTCGTTGCCCGGCGCGCGCGTGCACGGCGGCAGCGACGACCCGCGGCTGGTCGACTTCAGCGTCAACTTGAACCCGTACGGCCCCTGCGAGCCCGTGTTGGCGGCGGCGCGCGCGGCTGAGCTGGCGCATTACCCCGACGCAGCAGCTCGCCAGCCGCGCGCTGCCTGGGCGGAGGCGCTCGCGTGCGATCCGAGCGAGCTCGCGGTCGGCCACGGCGCGGCCGACCTGCTGTGGGCGATCGCGCGCGCCTTCCTGCGACCCGGGGCGCGCGCGCTGATCGCCGAGCCCACGTTCTCCGAGTTTCGGATCGCGGCCGCCGCGACCGGCGCCGAGGTCGTTCGCGTGGGCGCAACGCTGAAGCTCCAGCTCGACGCGCTCCACGAGGCGGACGCGCTGTACCTGTGCTCGCCCAACAACCCCACGGGCGAGTACGTGGAGCCCGCGCGCATCGCCGCGCTCGCGCGCGCCTTGCCGCGGACCGCGATCGTGCTCGACCAGTCGTTCCTCGGCATGAGCGCACACGCACGCGATGCGCGCGCCGCGCTGCCCGCGAACGTGATCCGCGTACGCTCGCTGACCAAGGAGTTCGCGTGCCCGGGGCTACGCATCGGCCTGTGCCGCGCGCAGCCGGCGTGGATCGAGCGCATCGAGCGCCAGCGCCCCACCTGGGCGACCTCCAGCCCGGCGTTGGCCGCACTGACCGCCAGCGCGCGCGAGGGAGAGTTCGTGCGCCGCAGCTTCGAGCGCATGCGGGCCGACCGTGACGCGATCGCCGCCCTGCTGACCGCGCGCGGTTACCGCGTGCATGCGAGCGAGACCACGTACCAGCTGGTGGAGGTCGACGACGCCGCTGCCTTCACGGCCAAGCTGCGCGCGCACGGCGTGCTCGTGCGCGACTGCACGTCGTTCGGCTTGCCCGGCCACGTCAGGGTGGCCGCCTTGCCCAGTGCAGCGCTGGCCGCGGCGCTAGACGCCGTGTCGAACGCGCGATAGACCGCGGCATGGCTTTTCACAGCACGCGCGCCTGCGTCGATGCGCTCGCGCGCGCCGGGCAGCTCGTGCGCATCGAGCACGAGGTCGACCCCTACCTCGAGGCGGCCGAGATCCAGCGCCGCGTGTACGCCGTCGGCGGCCCGGCGCTGCTGTTCACGCGCGTGAAGGGCTCGCGCTTCCCGATGGCGTCGAACCTGTTCGGCTCCATGGCGCGGGCCGAGCTGCTGTTCGCGGACGCGCTCGAGCGCGTGCGGCGTGTGGTCGAGCTCAAGGTCGATCCGAGCGCGGGCATGAAGCGGCCGTGGCGCTACTGGTCGGCGCCGTTCACCGCGCTGACGATGCTGCCGCGTGGCGTCTCGAGTGGGCCCGCGCTGGAGCACACCTGCCAGCTGAGTGACCTGCCGCAGATGACGAGCTGGCCCGACGACGGCGGCCCCTTCATCACGCTGCCGCAGGTCTACACGGAAGACCCCGACCAGCCGTCGGCGATGCGCTCGAACCTCGGCATGTACCGCGTGCAGCTCGCGGGCAACGCCTACGAGCGCGACCGCGAGCTCGGCCTCCACTACCAGATCCATCGCGGCATCGGCATCCATCATCAGGCGGCGATCCGGCGCGGCGAGCCGCTGAAGGTGAGCGTGTTCGTCGGCGGGCCCCCCGCGATGACGCTGGCCGCTGTGATGCCGCTGCCCGAGGGCTTGAGCGAGCTCTCGTTCGCGGGCGCGCTCGCGCGGCGGCGCGTCCGGCTCGCGCACACGCCCGCGGGCGTGGTGCACACGGACGCCGACTTCTGCATCGTGGGCACGGTGGAGAGTGCCCTGAAGCCCGAGGGGCCGTTCGGCGATCACCTCGGCTACTACAGCCTGCAGCACGACTTCCCGGTGCTGCGCGTCGAGCGCGTGTACCACCGCGCGGATGCGATCTGGCCGTTCACGGTGGTCGGTCGGCCGCCGCAGGAAGACACCGTGTTCGGCGAGCTGATCCGCGCGCTGACGGGCCCGATCGTGCCCACGGTGGTGCACGGCGTGAAGGCGGTGCACGCGGTCGATGCCAGCGGCGTGCACCCGCTGCTGCTCGCGATCGGCAGCGAGCGCTACGTGCCGTACCGCCCGCGCACGGCGCCCGAGGAGCTGCTGACGCAGGCGAACGCGATCCTCGGCTTCGGCCAGATGTCGCTCGCCAAGGTGGTGATGATCTGCGCGCGCGAGGATGCGCCCCAGCTCGACGTGCAGGACATCCGCGCGTTCTTCGCGCACGTGCTGGCGCGCATCGACTTCCGGCGCGACCTGCACTTCCAGACGCGCACCACGATCGACACGCTCGACTACTCGGGCGAGGGCCTGAACCGCGGCAGCAAGCTGGTGCTGGCCGCCGTGGGCGAGCCGATCCGCGCGCTCGCGAGCACGCTGCCGAGCTTCACGCTGCCCGACGGGTTCTCGGAGCCGCGTGTGGTCTGGCCGGGCATCGTCGCGGTCAAGGGGCCGTCCTGGGCGCGCGAGGATCTGCGCCGCTTCTGCGCTTCGTTTGCCGGTGTCGAGGGCTTCCCCCTGATCGTGCTCGTCGATGACAGCGAATTCGCCGCGCGCAGCGAGAACAACTTCCTGTGGGTGACCTTCACGCGCATGAACCCCGCGCTCGACGTCGACGGAGTGGGCGCGTTCACGGAATTCAAGCACTGGGGCTGTACGGGCTCGCTGGTGATCGACGCGCGCAAGAAGCCGCACCACGCGCCGCCGCTGATCGAGGACCCCGACGTGACGCGCCGGGTCGATGCGCTGGCCGTGCGCGGCGGGCCGCTGGAGGGACTATGGTGATGCGCTCACCCCGGCTGCACGCGAAAGGACCTGGGACAGAGGCCGTTCCAGTGATAGGGCCTGCGCGAGTGTCACGACACCACCTCCTCCTTGCGTTGCTCGCTGCGCAAGCGTGCAGCGACCCCAAGTACGGCTCGGACGACGGCGGCCCCGGCGAAGGCGACGCGTCCGCGATGGTCACGCGTGACGCCGCGCGTGCCGATCCGGCCGTCGTCGAGGACGCCGGCGAGC
>DASUME010000341.1:0-2194 GCA_036277895.1 Polyangiales bacterium | reverse complement strand
CAGCCCTGGCAAAGATGGCTGCAACACCGCCGTGAACCGCTCCCGCTCACGCACATGACGGCTAACCGTGAGTTGCGCGTGCAGCGAGCGAAAGCGCGCTGAGCTCGCTGAAGGGTGACTGCGGGGTTTGTCGTCGCACCCAGCCTTGCTTCGGCGAGCACGCTTCGAGGCCAGTAACGAACGACCCGCAGGCTGCATGCTTCGGCCGGACCGAGTGCTGCGCGGCCACGCACGATGCTCTCGTCGCGCGCTGCCTCGGGTACGCCGATCGCGAGGGTGCAGTGGGGTGGCCAGGCGCCGCGTCGATAGTAAGGTCGCACGCGCTCTACCGGACCGAGTAGGGTCAGCAGACGCTCGTGCGCATGGCGCAGCGCGTCCGAGTGCGCAGTGCCACGAACACGACGCCTTCGTCGCCCGGGAAGGTAGAGACGCGCGCTAGGTCGACGACGAACGCGCGCAGCTCCGATGCGAGCGCCGCGCAAGCCTCTATCAGCGCCGCTTCATCACCGTCCGCAGCGATCAAGCTGATGTGAGGATGTTCCAAGCGCCCGCTCCCCACGTCACCCAACAGGCGCTGCACCTCCGCCAGCTGTCTGTGTCATCGCTAGCTAGCGTGAGGGTAGCGCGTCGCAGCGGGGGTAGCTCGCCCACTCGGCTTGCGGTGAGCCCGTCGTCGGGCTGAGGTAGGTGAGGTTCGTGGCGATGCACGTCGTCCCGAACCAATATGGTTGTCCGCTGGCGTCCGCTGCGATGGTGTGGGCGTCTCCGCACCAGCGGGCCTCCGCGATGTCACAGCCGACGTCGACGGCAGCTCCAATACAACGGCGCTCGCGCTCGACACGGTTCGCGCTGATGACCACGCAACGGGCGTCGAGCTTGCACGCGTCGACGGACTTCGCCTGGCACGTGTCAGGTTGTGCACTGCACGGCGGGTAGTTCACGGCGGGGTCGCCGCCGTCCGCATTCCTGAAGCCCGGTGGCAGGCAGCCGCTCGCGAACCACCATGTGCGACCCTCGGTGTCGTCGGCGACGAGAAGCGCGGCGTCGCACGCTTGTCGCTCTACACAGGCGAGAGGCTTCGATTCGCCTATACACTGGCGCGGCTCGTCGACCAGTGAGCCTGCGATGGGCATGCAGCGCGAGTCCAGCGCGCAGCCGGCTGCATCCTTCGCTGCGCACGGCTCTTCGTCGCAGAGCGAATAGCTCGTCACGTTCGCGCCCGAGAGCGCGGTGAAGCCCGCAGGCATGCAGCTGTCGTTGAGCCACCACGGACGGCCCGCAGGATCGCGCGCTGCGGTATGGGCCTCGTCGCAGTCCGTGTCAGCAGCTACGCAGCCGAGCTCTTCTCTCGCACCGAGGCACTGCCGTGCATCCTCGATCGCGGCGCCGCTGATCACCCTGCACTCCGAGTGTTGTCGGCAATCGTGGATGGCGAGCTCCGCGCACAGCTTCGCTTGCTGTTGCAGACGTTCGCTGCGCTCTTCGCTCGTCGCGCTGTCCTCGCTCCCGCATCCCGCCACCAACATCGCAGCCAAGAACGTGCGCTTTTTCATCGTGCTCCCGCGCGTTGGGCCAGCCTGTGCCAACCGAGTGCGCCGAACAACTACGAGCAGCTCGCATGCCAAGCTCTCGTGGCGTAGCCCACACTCCGATCGCCACGCGTGCAACGCGCCGCCCGTCACAATCGGATCGGGTCACGCTCCCACGAGCTCGGCGAGCGTGGCGATCCTTTGCACGCCGGGCGCGGGAGTCGCGGTGCCGTCTCGGTCGATCAGGACGGGCGACATGCCTGCGGCTTGGGCTGCGGTGATGTCCTTGGGCTCGTTGCCGACGGCGATGAAGTCTGCGGGAGTCAGGTGGAAGTGTTTGGCGATCTGCAGGAGGCCGCGCGGGTTTGGCTTGCGGAAGCCGACGTCCAGGGACGTGAGGTAGTAGTCGACGTAGGGGAGCAGGCCGGCGCGGGTGAGGTCGGCTTCGATGAAGCGGCGGGGCATTCCGTACGGGACGTCGGTCAGGACCGCGATGGGGAGTCCGCGATCGCGCAGCGCACGGAGTGCCGGTAGCGTGTCTGGGTACGTGCGCAGGGAGTGGCGGAAGTAGTCGAAGAAGGACTCGATGGCGACCTCGAGTTGCTCGGGTTGCGCGGCGCCCCAGGCGGCGAGGACCTCCGTCATGATGGTGTGTGCTGCGACTT
>DASUME010000340.1:0-2538 GCA_036277895.1 Polyangiales bacterium | reverse complement strand
GCCGGATCGCCCTCGTAGTAGACGTCGTCCAGCACGAACATGCGGCACAGGTAGGTGTCGGGCACGGAGGCGAACGGGCTCTTGTCCTCGAGCGGCAGCTTGCGCAGACGATTGCGTACGATCGCGGCGTAAGACTGGTTGTCCTCGCTGTCGTTCTTCAGCGGGCACAGCACGGTCAGACCGTAGGCGTTACCGTTCTGATTAGGCACTGCGCGTCTCCTTCTTGGAGTTGGTGTCGTTGCTCGGATCGCTGGCGAGACCCGACTGCACACGCCAGCTCGCGACCTCCGCCTCGGTCTCCTTCCGGTTCTCGCTGTGCGTCTTGCCGCGCTTGCGCGCCTCGATGTCTTCCGCCGCCAGGCTGACGATCGGCGTCGCGTCCATCGGGCTCAGGTCGGCCTGCAGATCCTTGAGCAGCGCGTGGTACTGGGTGACGAACTCGATGGGCGTGGCGCCTTCGCTTTCGGCCACCATCTGCAGCAGGCGATCTTTCACGCGCTGCGCGGCCTTCACGTCGTTGGACGCAGCCATCGGGTAGGCGTTGTAGTAGTAGTCGGTCCAGACCTGGTTGTACTCGACGTAGCGGTGAAACGGCTGCTCCGGCACCGCCGTGGGCCAGCCGACGTTCTTGCGCCACAGCAGATCGAGGCCACTCGGGATCGCGGCCGAGAACGAGTCGACGTACTGCTCCCAGCTGCCGTTGAAGTTGCTGAAGAACAGCATGTAGCCGTACCTCAGCTTCTCCTTCGGCTGCTCCACGCTGAGCCGTGGGAAGTCCGCATCGCGCAGGATGACCCAACGTGCGTAGTGGATCATCGAGAGCGTCAGCAGCCCGTTCAGGCGCGGCGCGAAGTAGCGCGTACCGACCGCCCAGAACACCAGCTTTTGCGCCAGCACGGTGAGCCGAGCCAGAGGCGTGACGAGGTTCATCGCATAGGCCTTGCCCGCGATATTCGACATGGAGCTCTCCCCGAATGGACGACGCCCTCAGCGCCGGCGGATGTCCTGATCCGGGGCCGGCGTGAAGTGTGATCGAGATTCTCTAGGCACAGGCGCCGCGCTGTAAACCCCCTTTTGGAGCAAGCGCTGCCAACTTGGGTCATCCCCTCCACGGGTCGACCTCAGGTCTACGCACCCAGGCGGCGCAAGCTTCCCGGCTTAACCCTGAAGCTTGCCGAGGAGCACGACTTCGGTAGGCGTTGGGCTGCCGCCTCGTGGCTCGATCGAGACTGCGAACGCGGCGGGCGGCTTTCCGCGCAGGAGGTCCGGGCCGAACTCGCCGATCGCGATCCCGTCCGCGTCGAAGCGCAGGAAACCCGCCGGGCGTGGCGTGGTCTCGCCCGCCGCGATCACCCACAGCTCGTAATCCTTGTCGACGGCCGGCTGCATGGTACCGGAGACGATCAGCGCGCGCTTGGCATCCGGGTTGTACAGCACGGTCGCGGCGTAAGGCTGCGTGGCCGTCGGCGCGAGTGTGGTCAGCTTGGTGTTCGGGTTCTCGAGGTACGAGGCCGCGATGCGCGCCAGGCCGGCGGCGTTCGTCACGCGCAGGAGCGCCCGCGAGCACTCTTCGCGCGCAGCCTCCGTGCTGGCGAGCTTGTCGCTGGTGTTGGCGAGCGCCTCTTCGATGACCTGTCGCTCGCGCTGCACGTGCTCGATGCCCTGCTTGTCGGCGTTGCGCGTCCAGACGCCGGCCAGCAGCGCAGCGGCCGCGAGCGCCCAGGCCGTGGGCTCGCGCCAGCGCGGCTTCGAGGCGCCGATACGCGCTTCGATCGCGCCCCAGAGCGCAGGCTCCGGCGTGCGCTTGCCGTGCAGCTGCGACAGCGCATCGACCGTGCGCTCGTAGCGCAGGACCAGCGCCTCGCAGTCTTCGTGCGGGCCCTCGGCCTCGAGGTGGTGCACACAGGCGAGCCGCTCGTCTTCCGACAGGGCATCGAGCGCGTACGCCGCGGCGAGGTCGTGGAACTCCGTGCAGTTCATCGCAGCGCCTCCAGCTGCGTCGACAGCTTCTCCAGCGCGAGCCGCAGCCGCGTCTTCACGGTGCCCAGCGGCAGGCCAGTGCGCTCCGCGATCTGCTGCTGGGTCAAGCCGTCGAAGTAGGCGAGCTCGAGCGCGCTCTTCTGCTCGGGCGGCAGCGTGTCGAGCACACCGCGCAGCTTGGCGCCGTCCTGGTGCTGCGCCGCCTGCTCATCGGGCGTCGAGGGCTGCGGCTCCTGCTGCGGGGTCTCGGCGTAGCGTGCGCGCACACGCGCCCGGCGCACCCTGTCGATCGCACGCGAGCGCGCCATCGCCATGATCCACGAGGACAGCTCGCCGCGGCTGCCGTCGAACTCGGAGGCGCGCCGCCACACTTCGAGGAAGGTGTCCTGCACGACGTCCTCGGCCTCGGCCTTGGAGCGCACGATGCGCAGGGAGAGGGCCAGCACCCGGCCGGCGTACTCGTTGTACGCGCTGCGCAGGGCGCTCGGGTCACCGGCCGCGATCCGTGCGGCGAGCTGGGTGGCGACCACGGCCGCCAGGCCGGCACCCAACAACAAT
>DASUME010000339.1:0-2408 GCA_036277895.1 Polyangiales bacterium | reverse complement strand
TCCTCACGCCGGACGAGTCGGCACACTGGGATGGCGAGGCGCTGCGCTACGGGCCGGGTGCACCGCGCAGCGAGGCGCCCAGGGACGACGAGCTAGAGGACTTGTTCCGCACCTACTACCGCGCGACGTACAACCCCGCGCGCGCGAACATGCGCCTGTTCCGCCACCACGTGCCGCAGGACTTTCAGCGCGACATGCCGGAGCTTACTGTCCTGAGTGAGATGGCGACCGCCAAGCGCAAGGTTGCAACGAAAGAGGCCGCGGTGGTGCCCGCTTCGCGCTCGCTGAGCACGCTGCGCGAGGCCGCCGTCACGTGCCGCGCCTGTCCGCTCGGCGAGCTCGCGACCCAGACCGTGTTCGGCGAGGGCGCCAGGAAGGCGCGCCTGGTGATGGTCGGCGAGCAGCCCGGCGATCAAGAGGACAAGCAAGGCCATCCGTTCGTCGGACCCGCGGGGCAGATGCTCGATCGTGCGCTGGAGGAGGCGGGCATCGCGCGCGAGGACGTGTACATCACGAACGCGGTCAAGCACTTCAACTACCGGCCCGTGGGCAAGAAGCGGCTGCACCAGAAGCCCGAGTGGTCGCACGTCGAGGCCTGTCGCCCGTGGCTGCGCGCGGAGCTGGAGGCGATCGAGCCCGAGGTGATCCTGTGCCTCGGCGCCACCGCCTCGCAGTCGTTCCTCGGTCGCCGCTTCACCGTGCTCAAGAACCGCGGCCGCGTGTTCGAGACGCCCTGGGCCAAGGCGTTCCTGGTCAGCTACCACCCCTCCGCCATCCTGCGTGCCCCCGACGACGAAGCCCGCGAGCAAACCTACCGCGCGCTCGTCGACGACCTCAAGGTGGCGAGCAACATCCTCGCGGGCCACACGCCGCAGCTAGTCGCGCCCGACTAGCGCCTCGAGCCGGGGGATCAGGCTCTTGAACTCCAGCGCTTCGAAGAGCGCGTGGGTGCGTTGCGCGGACTCGGTCGTGAGTGGAGCGTAGAGCTCGCCCGTGAGGGGCACGTCGCGGCGGAGCGTGATCAGGAGCTCGCTCGCGCGCAGCTGGTCGGCGTGATCGTGGATCAGGGTACGCAGGCGCGTGTTCGCGATCTCGCCCGCGAGCAGCGCGTCGATGGTTGGAAACTCGGAGGCTAGCTTCTGCGCAGCGGCGGGGCCGATGCCTTTTACCTTGGGGATGTTGTCGGAGCTGTCGCCGACCAGGGCCGAGTACAGCGGCAGGCGCGAGGGCGGGATGCCGAAGCGCTCTTGCACGGCGGCTTCGTCGTACAGCTTCGGGGGCTTGCCGCGCTGGCCGAGGAAGACCACCTGCACGCGTTCGTCGACCAGCTGCAGCATGTCCCGGTCGCCGGTCGCGATGCGCACGGGCTCTGCGATCTGTGCCGCCAGCGTGGCGAGCACGTCGTCTGCCTCGAAGCCGCGCGCGCTGAAGCGTGGGAAGCCGAACGCCTCGAGCAGCGTGTCGAGCTTGCGCAGCTGTTGCACGAGCGGCGACGGCAGCGGTGCGCGCCCGGCCTTGTACTCGCCGTAGCTCTCGTGGCGGAAGGTGGGCTCGGGACGGTCGACCGCGAACGCGACGCCTTTGGGCTTCTGCTCGCGCAGCAGCTTCAGCAGCAGCGCGCTGAAGCCGTACAGCGCGCCCGTGGGCTCCCCGGCCAGCGTGGTCATCGGCGGCAGCGCGTGGAACGAGCGGAAGAACAGCGAGAAGGTGTCGATCAGCAGCACGCTCATAGCCACGGACGATCGGCCCAGTCGAACGCCTGCTGCATGCGGTCCTGACCCCAGAACAGCTCGCGCCCGACCACGAACGTGGGCGCGCCGAACAGCCCGAGCTCCTCCGCGCGAGCGGTCTGCGCGCGCAGCTTGTCCTTGTACGGCGCGGAGAGAGCCTTCTCGAACGCGCCCTCGACGCCCAGCTCCGCGAGCAGGGCGCGCATGTTGGGCTCGTCATCGATCTCGCGGTCGTCGACGAAGTTGAGCGTGAACACGCGCTGCGCGAACGGAAGTCCCCAGCCCTCGTCGAAGCCCACGATCGCAAGACGCGTGGGCAGCACCGCGCGCCGCGGAAAGCTGGAGGGCTTGTTCCAGCCCAGGCCGAGCTGCGCGCAGCTACGGGCGAGGTCGCGGAACATGTACGCGCCCTTGACGGGGTACTTGAGGAACGGAGGCTGATCGAGCCCCTGCTTCACGAACAGCGGCCCGAGTAAGAATGGACGGTGCACGATGATGTGCCCTCGCTTCTCGGCCTCGCGATCGGCGAGCATGACGGCGGGGTACGAGTAGGTGCTCCCGAACTCGTAATACAGCTCGATCTCCATCACGGAGGTCTAGCTGAGGCCGTGCATCGTGAACAGGCGCGCCGCGCGGGCCTTGAGCGGATCCGACAGTAAGGCGCGCACGGTGAGCTCG
>DASUME010000338.1:0-3604 GCA_036277895.1 Polyangiales bacterium | reverse complement strand
ACAACGGCACCATCGGCGTGGGCAAGGTGCTCGAGGGCGGCGGCCGCGCGCGCCTGGAGATCGGCTGCGAGCTCACGTTCGGCCGCGGCGCCGCCGTCTGGTCGATGCGCGATACCGACCCGCCTGTACTGGCGACGCTGGTGGGCGCGGATGCGCGCGAGGTCGTGACCGCCAGCGGCGGCCTGCTGGCGCTGCCGGCGCAGCACGACAGCCCCGCGGACGGCCCGCGTGTGACCGTCTACCGCAACGCCGAGGGACGCTGGCTCGCGGAGGGCAACGCCTCCCCGCTCGTAGACGGCTCCTCGCTCAAGGTGGGCACCCAGACCTACCAGCTCAGCCTGCCGCGCCCTTCCATGCAGACCAAGCCGCTCAACGGCTTCGTGGGGCACTCACTCGCCGAAGTGGAGCTGCGCTTCGTGCCCTCGCAGGACTTCGAGCACATCGAGCTTCACGTCTCGCTGCTGCAGGACGGCGTAGGCAAGAGCTTCGGCGCGCACAAGCACAACGA
Organism: Polyangiales bacterium; assembly: GCA_036277895.1. Lineage (GTDB taxonomy): Bacteria > Myxococcota_A > Polyangia > Polyangiales > DASUME01 > DASUME01. The sequence goes on along the minus strand of DASUME010000338.1, from coordinate 3,096 downwards.
GCTGCTCTGGGCGCTAGCCGATGCGCGCGCCAAGGACGACGAAGGCTGGGTCGAGGATCGAGAGCTGCTCAAGAAGGCGGGCATCGAGAGCCGCGAGCGCCTCAATACCGAGGTCTACCGCGCGCGACAACAGTTCGCGGATCTCGGCCTGACCAATCCGGCACAGATCATCGAGCGCCGCCTGCAGACGCGGAAGCTGCGCCTCGGCATGGTACGCAACGTCGTCGTCGCGAAGCCCTAGATCGCCGCCTTGAGCGCGTCGACCAGCGACGGATCCGAGAGCGTGCTCAGGTCGCCGAGGTTTTCTTGGTCGCCCTCGGCGAGCTTGCGCAGGATGCGGCGCATCACCTTGCCCGAGCGCGTCTTGGGCAGGCCCGGCACGATGCGGAAGCTGTCGACCTTGGCGTGCGCGCCGATCGACGCGCGGCAGCTGGCGTCGAGCAGCGCACCATCGATCGTGGCGCCGCGCTCCGGCACCACGTAGGCGAACACGCCCTGCCCCTTGCGCGGGTGCGGGTAGCCGACCACCGCCACCTCGGCCACACCCGGCGCCGCGTTCAGCGCGGCCTCGAACTCGGCGGTGCCCATGCGGTGCCCCGCGACGTTGATCACGTCATCGATGCGGCCCGTGATCCAGTAGTCGCCGTCGAGATCGCGGCGGGCGCCGTCGCCGGTGAAGTACGCGCCCGGGATCTGGCTGAAGTAGGTGGAGACGAAGCGCTCGTGATCGCGCCACACCGTGCGCGCCTGTCCGGGCCACGGGCGATCGATGCACAGCTGCCCTTCACCTTCGCCGTGCACACGTGCGCCGTCCGTCCCGCGCAGCGAGACTTGGATGCCTGGCAGCGGCCGCGTGGCGCAGCCGGGCTTCGTGGTGCGCGCGGGCGCGACGGCGCTGATCGCGATGCCGCCGGTCTCGGTCTGCCACCAGGTGTCGACCAGCGTGCAGCGGCCCTCGCCGACGATGTCGTGGTACCAGCGCCACGAGTCGGGATCGATCGGCTCGCCGACCGAGCCGATCACGCGCAAGGAGCTGCGATCGTAGCGACGCACGTGGTCGACATCCTCGGCCGCGAGCGTACGCAGCGCGGTGGGTGCGCCGTAGAAGATGCTGATGCGGTGGCGCTGCACCATCTCCCAGTAGCGGCCGGGGTCCGGATAGCTCGGCGTCGACTCGAACATCAGCGTGGTGGCGCCGTTCGCGAGCGGTCCGTACACGATGTAGCTGTGCCCGGTGATCCAGCCGATGTCCGCGACGCACGCATAGACGTCGGACTCCTGCAGATCGAACACGGTAGCGTGCGTGTAGCTCGCGTACGCGAGGTAGCCGGCGCAGGCGTGCACCAGGCCCTTTGGCCGGCCGGTGGAGCCCGAGGTGTACAGGATGAACAGCGGGTGGTCCGCGCTCACCGCCACCGCTTCGTGCTCTGCGTCCGCGGCGTCGACGATCGTGTGCCACCAGACGTCGCGCGTGCTCCACGCGACCGTGTCGCCAGTGCGCTTGACGACGACCACGTGCTCCACGGCGTCGGTGAGCGCGGCGTCGACGGTGGCCTTGAGCGGCACGCGCTTTCCACCGCGCATGCTCACGTCTTGCGTGATCACCACGCGCGCCCCGGAGTCGACGATGCGGTCGCGCAGCGCGTCGGCCGAGAAGCCGCCGAACACCACCGAGTGCACGGCGCCGAGCCGCGCGCAGGCGAGCATCGCGATCGCCAGCTCGGGCACCATGCCCATGTACAAGATCACGCGATCGCCCTGCTGCACGCCGAGCGAGCGCAGCGCGTTGGCGGCGCGGCAGACTTCACGATGCAGCCCGCGGTAGCTGATGCGGCGCACGTCGCCGGGCGTGTCGCCCTCCCACAGGATCGCGACCTTGTCGGGGCGGTGCGCGAGGTGGCGGTCGACACAGGTCTCGGTGACGTTCAGCTCGCCGTCGCCGAACCAGCTCAGCGGGCGCTCCGCGATGCTGTCAAAGCTGCCGACGAGCCCGCGCGTGGGCTCGCGCCGCCAGCGTAAGCGCTCGCGTGCGAGCTCGAGCCAAAACGGGTTCGTGGACTGTTCGCTTCGGGTTTCGATCTGGAGCATGTCGTGACCTCGTCGAGGTCACTCTGCCGGGCCTGCAAGCGGTACGTCTTGGACGAAACGAGCGCGGCGAGTTGGAGATTCAGCGCGTCTGGCCAGCACGGAAGCGCGAGGGCGAGGCCCCGTAACGGCGCGTGAAGTAGCGCGTCAGGTGGCTCTGGTCGGCGAAGCCCGTGGCGGCCGCGATGTCGCTGATCGACTGATCCGACTCGGCCAGCAGCTCGCGCGCACGCGAGAGCCGGAGCTCCATCACGTACTGGTGTGGGGTGGTGCCGAACGTCTTGCGGAACAGGCGCACTAGCTGGTGCGGTCCCACCCCCGCGGCCTTGGCCAGCTTGGGCAGGGACAGATCGCCGCCCAGGTCGTCGAACAAGCAGCGCAGCTTGCGAATGCGGCGCTCGCCGAGCGGCGGGTCCTGGCTGCTCACGAAGTAGTGCCGCACCAGGTGCACCGCCAGCTGCTCGCGCAGCGCGCGCACCACGATGCGCGAGCCCGGCTCGTTGCCGCGCGCTTCCTTCGCGAGCGCGGTGCCGATCTGCACGATGGTGTCGTCGCGCACCTTGAGGTCGTCCCGCAGGTGGCCCGCCACGTCGCGCCCGTGCACCGCCGACGCTGTGCGTTCGATCAACGCAGGCTCGAGGTACAGATGCAGAACGTCGAATGCGCCCTGCCAGGCCCAGCTGCCGGTCCAGTGCGTGTCCTGCACCGAGACGTCTCCGGGCGAGACGTCGACCACTTCCTGGTGCTCACCCTGGCTGCGCGTGACCTGCGCGCTTCCTGCGAGGTAGAGCACCAAGGCGTGCTGTGCGAAGCGGAACGGCGGGCCCGCGGGCAGGCTCTCGTAGCTGTACCCGCGCAGCGCGATGTCTTCCCAGCCGCCGTCGATCCAGACGCGACCCGGCGCGTACTTCGCTAGCTCTGCGAGCCCGACCGTCAGCGGCATGAGGCAAGCTACCATGCCCCGCGCGGCTGCAAACCGAAGACGCATTCGCACGCGAATTGACGCGGGTT
>DASUME010000337.1:0-5680 GCA_036277895.1 Polyangiales bacterium | reverse complement strand
GCCGTCTCGGCCAGGCTGAAGCTGCGCTCCTGCTCGGCGAAGGGCTGCTCCTGCCGGGGCAGACGCTCGTCGTAGGGAAGCGGCGTGCTGCTGCCGAAGCGGGCCAACGCCTCGCGAAAGAAGCGCTCGGCGCTGGCGCGGTCGCGCTTGCCCACCCAGGCCAGGTAGCTGCGGTAGCTGGCGGTGGGCGGCAACGCTGGCTCGCGCCCGCGGCGCAGTGCCTCGTAGGCGAGCGTGGCCTCGCGCAGCAGCAGCGCGAAGCTCCAGCCGTCGACCAGCAGGTGGTGATGGCTGTTGAAGAAGTAGTGGCGCTGCTCCTCCAGGCGGATCAGCGTCAGCCGCATCAGCGGCGCCTTGAGCAAGTCGAAGCCGAGCGCGCGATCTTCACGCAGGATACGCGTGAGCTCGCCCTGCGGATCCGGGTGAGCGCGCAGGTCGTGCTGGTGCAGCGGGATCACCGCCTGCGTGCGCACCACCTGCAGCGGCTGTTCGACCTTCTCCCAAACGAACCCGGTGCGCAGGATGCCGTGGCGCTGCGCGACCCACTGCCAGGCGCGCTGGAACGCATCCGTGTCGAGCGCGCCGTCGAGCGCGAAGCCGGCCTGGATGAAGTACGGATCGTGGCTGCGGTCGGCGAGCGCGTGGAAGAGCAGGCCATGCTGCAGCGGCGAGAGCGGGAGGATCGTTTCGATGTCGTTCTTGGCCATGGGTCAGTCCACCTGTTGCAGGATCGCGTCGAGCTCGCTCGCGGAGAGCTCGACGTCCGGGAAGTCGGAGGGGGAATAGGCGCCCGCGTCGGGCTGCTGGCAGTGCACGATCAAGCCGCGCAGGGCGTCGAGGAACAGCGCGCCGAGGCGCTGCACGCTCGCTTCGTGGAGGCGCGCGCGGCTGTGACGAAAGCTCGCCTCCAGCTTGTTGCCGTGCACCGCGACGTCGAGCTCCAGCTCGTACGGCAGCGCGTTGCGCGGGTCGTGCTCGGGACCGAATGTCTCGCTGGCGAGCGCGAAGCGAGCGCCCTCCGCGAACACGGCGTCCCACTGGCCGAGGTAGTTGAACGCGAGCTCGGGTACCGGCAGCGCTCGCAGCTGCGCGCTGAGCTCGCTGCTGCCGAGCTCGCGCACCGCGCCGTAGGCGAGGCCCTGGCGCGGCAAGGCGCGGAGCTGCTCCTTGACCGCGATCAGCGCTTCGCTCGGGCGCTGCGAGGGAACGCGGAGCAGCACGGGGTACGCGCTGGTGAACCAGCCGATGCTGCGCGAGAGGTCGAGCTCGTCGTCGTCGCGGCCGTGGCCCTCGACCTCGATCGCGCTGGTGGTGTGGCCGGTGTACTGCGCCAGCGCGCTGGCGAACGCGGTCAGCAACACCTCGTCGACGCGCGTGCGGTAGCGGCTCGGCACTTGCTCCAGCAGCGCGCGCGTCTCCGCCTCGTCGAGCGCGACATCGAGCGTCGCCATGCTCTGCTCGCTGCGGTCGCCATTCGCATCGTCGAGGGGGAACGCGCGCAGCTCCGACCACGGGAGCCGTAGCCAGCGCGCGGCCTCGTCGAGCATCGCCGGCTCACGCTCGCGCAGGTGCTCGGCCCAGCGCTGCTGCGAGCAGGTCTTGTCCGCGAGCACGACCGGCTCGCCCGCGAGGGCCTGTCGGTAGCCGTGCTCGAGATCGTCGAGCAGCACGCGCCAGGAGACGCCGTCTATTACCAGGTGATGGGCGCTGATGAGCAGGCGCGCCTCGCGCTCGCCTAGCACGAACAGCACCACACGCAGCAGCGGACCGTGCTCGAGATCTAGGCTCGCCTGCCAGCGCGTCGCGTGCTGCTCCAGCGCCTGCGCCCCGAGCCGCGACAGGTCCGTCGTCTGCAACACCGCTTCATCTCGATCTTGCGCGTACACACCACGCTGGCCGTCCGGGAAGCGCAGGCGCAGCGAGTCGTGCTGGCGCACGAGCGCGCGCAGAGCGGCGTCGAGCGCCTTCGCGTCGATCGTCTCCTGTGCGCGCAGCAGCAGGGTCTGGTTCCAGTGCGCCGGGTTCGCCAGCTCACGTGCGAAGAAGCGCTTCTGGATCGGCAGCAACTTCGTCTCGCCCTCGACCGGACCCGAGGGCCCCTCCACGGCGTCGCGCGCCGCGGCCGCCGCCAGCTCGCGCAGGGTCTGGTATTGGAACATCTGACGCGCCTGGATGCGCACGCCGGCACGTCGCGCGCGTGCGACCACGTCGAGGCTGAGGATCGAGTCGCCCCCGAGCTCGAAGAAGTTGTCCCCTGGCTCGACCTGCGTGCGCCCGAGCACCTGCGCCCAGACCTCGGCCAGGCGCGCCTCCAGCTCGGGGGCCGCGGGCGCCAGTGCGGCGCGCGGTGCACGGACCTCCACGGCGCGTGGCTCCGGCAGGACGATCGCTTGCGTCGGATCCTCGAGCAGCTGCTCGATCAGCGCCGTCCAGTCGCGGTCCCACGCCTCGAGCGTGCTCGGGCTGAAGAGGTCGCTACTGTACTCGAACAGGCCGCTGATCGCGTCGCCCTCGAGCGTCACGTGCAGCGAGAGATCGAACTGCGCAGTCTTGGGATCGACCTCGAGCGGCGCGAGGCGTAGCCCCGCGACCTCGGCGCTCGCAGCCGTGAGCTCCTGCAACGAGAGCAGCACCTGGAACAGCGGCGTCTGCCCGAGGTCGCGTGCCGGCTTGAGCGCCTGCACCAGGCGCTCGAACGGCACGTCCTGGTGCGCCTGCGCGTGCAGCACCTCGCCGCGCGCTCGCTCGACCAGGTCGACGAACGTCGGCGTGCCGCGCAGATCGGCGCGCAGCACCAGCGTGTTGGCGAGGAACCCGATCAACGGCTCCAGCTGCTCGCGCTGGCGGTTGGCGATCGGCGTGCCGATCGCGAACTCGCGCATGCCGGTGCGCTGCCCGAGCCAGGCCTCGAAGGCGGCGTACACCACCACGAACGGCGTCACGCCGAGCTGCCGCGCCACCTGACGCAGCTTCGACGCGAGCTCGGGCTTCACGTGCCAGGCTTGACGTGCGCCGCGGTAGGAGCGCGCCTCGGGCCGTGGGTGATCGGTCGGCAGCCGCAGCGTGGGCACGCCGTGACCGAGGCGCTCGCGCCAGAACGCGAGCTGCCGGTCGAGCTCACCCGCGGCCAGCCACTCGCGCTGCCAGCGTGCGTAGTCGCCATACCGGATCGGCAGCGCCGCGAGCGCCTCGCCCGCGTACAGCGCGCTCAGCTCGCGCACCAACACACCCATCGACCAGCCGTCGGTGATCATGTGGTGCAGCACCAGCGACAACACGTGATGGCCGTCGTCGATCCGGAACAAGCGCGCCCGCGCAAGCGGCCCCTGGGTGAGTTCGAACGGCGTCGCGGCATCGTGCTCGAGGCGCTCCATCAGGTTCTCGCCGGGCTCGACCTCGAGCGCGGCCACCTGCGCGTCGGTGCGCGCGAGCGCAAGCTCGCCCTCGCGTGGCTGCACGCGCGTGCGCAGCGTCTCGTGACGCTCGACCAGCGTGCGCCAGGCCGCGTTCAGGCGCGCCACGTCGAGCGCTCCGTGCAGCTCGACGGCTGCAGCGATGTTGTACGACGCGGCACTCGGCTCCAGCTGCGCCAAGAACCACAGCCGCTCCTGCGCGAACGAGAGCGGCGCGTCGCCCACGGTCGCGCGCAGCTCGGTCGCCTGCGCGCGCGGGCCGTGCTCGATCGCGCGCAGCTGCGCGACGATCGTCGGCGCCTCGAACAAGCTGCGCAACGAGACCTCGACGTCGAACGCGCGACGCACCCGGGCCAGCACTTGGGTGAGCTGCAGCGAGTGCCCGCCGAGCGTGAAGAACGACTCGGTGACACCGACCTGCTCGACGCCGAGCACCTCGCACCAGATCGCGGCCAGCCTTCGCTCGGCGTCGTCGCGCGGCAAGAGTCGCTCGCTCGGCTCCAGCTCGGGCGCTGGCAGCAGCTTGCGATCGAGCTTGCCGTTGGCGTTGCGCGGAAGCTCGCTCAGCGGCACGAACGCCTGCGGGATCATGTAGCTCGGCACGCGCTCGCCGAGCGCGCTGCGCAGCTGCGCCTCGTCGTACGCGCTCGCCACCAGGTACGCGACCAGGCGCTGCGCACCCGGCCGGTCCTCGCGTACCAGCACGGCCACCTCGCGTACGCCGGGCTGCGCCGCCAGCACGCTCTCGATCTCACCGAGCTCGATACGCAAGCCGCGCAGCTTCACCTGGTGATCGCGGCGCCCGACGAACTCCAGCACGCCGTCGTCGCGCAGGCGTGCGAGATCACCGGTGCGATACAGCCGCGAGCCCGCGGGCCCGTACGGATCGGGCAGATACGCGGCAGCCGTCAGCGCGGGCTCGGCGAGGTAGCCGCGCCCCACCCCGATGCCGCCGACGTAGAGCTCACCGGTCACGCCGACCGGCAGCGGCGCCAGCCACGGATCGAGCACGTACAGGCGCAGCGGCTCGACCGGGCGGCCGATCGGGATGGTGCGCACCTCCGGGCCCGGTGCGCTGGTCAGCGCATGCAGCGCGACGTCGTCCGAGCACTCCGCGGGCCCGTACGCGTTGAGCAGCGGCACTTGCGGCAAGGCCTGCAGCCAGGCGCGCGCGAGCGGCACGGGCAGCGCCTCGCCCGTGGGCAACACCCAGCGTAGCGACAACGCAGCACCTTCGCCGAGCGCGTCCAGCATGCCCGCGAGCACGGCCGGCACCACCTCGAGCACGTGCACGCCGCGCTGCGCGACCTCGGCCAGCAAGCGCGCCGGATCTCGCACCACCTCGTCCTGCAGGATGTCGACCGTGCCGCCGAACAGCAGCGCGGTCAGGTGCTGCCAGACGCTGATGTCGAAGCACGGCGACGCGGACTGAGCGATCACGTCGCCCGCGCGCAGGCCGAGCCACGGCAGCTTGCTCAGCATGTTGCGCAGCATGCCCTGCTGCTCGACCATCGCGCCCTTGGGCCGCCCGGTCGAGCCGCTGGTGAAGATCACGTAGGCGAGCGTGTTCGCCGTCGCGACGTCGGTCGGGTCGTGCTCCGCAGAGCGCGTCTCCAGCGCGTGCTCGAGCGCGAGCACCGAGGTCGGCAGCGCGGCGACCAGATCTTCCAGGCGCGGCGCGAGCGCGCGCACGGTCAGCACGGCGCGCGCCCCGGCCTGGCGTACGATGTGCTCGATGCGGCCCGACGGATAGCCAGGTTCGATCGGCACGTAGGCGGCGCCGAGCTTGAGCGTAGCCACGATCATCGTGAGCAGGTCGAGCCCCCGCTCGGCGACCAGCGCGACCCGATCATCGAGGCCGACGCCGCGCTCGCGCAGCGCATGCGCGACGCGGTTCGCGCGCCGGTTGAGCTCGAGGTAGCTCAGGCTCTCGTCTGCGCAGCGCGCGGCGATCGCACGCGGGCTACGCGCGACCTGCGCCTGGAACAGCGACGCGAACGACGCGAAGGCGGGTGGCTCGGGCGTGGGGTTCCAGGTCACCAGCGCCTGCTCGCGCTCCGGCTCGGTCAGCGCGAGCAGCTCGCCGATGCGCGCCTCGGAGTTGCGCGCCATGTGCGTGAGCAAGCTGTGCAGGTGCTGCAGCAGGCGCTCGGCGGCTGCGGGCGCCACGCATCCCGAGTCGTACGAGATCTTGAGGCCGAGCTCCTGATCGGGCCAGCCCATCACGGTCAGCGGATAGTTGGTGTGCACACGATCCTGCGCCGCCT
>DASUME010000336.1:0-2635 GCA_036277895.1 Polyangiales bacterium | reverse complement strand
TCGGGCGCTTCGGCCGTTGAAGCCGCTCCCAGTCCCAGACGGCGACGAAGAAGGCACCAGGCGCGCTGGGGGAGCAGCGCGCCTGGTGCGGTCAGGCCGCGCTACGATCCCCGGGGGCCTGGGTCTCGTGGAGCACATGCCGGAGCTTGTGCAGCGCCTGCTGCTGTAGCTGGCGGATGCGCTCGCGAGAAAGGTTGTACTTGGCGCCCACCTCTTCGAGCGTGAGCTCCTCGCCGTCCTCGAGGCCGAACCGGAAGCGCAAGATCGCAGCCTCGATCGGCTCCAGCTTCGAGAGCAGCGTCGCGACCTTCCCGTTCCAGCGCTCGGCGTCGATCGATTCCTCCGGCGGCTCCACCTCCGGATCCGGGAGGATATCCATCAAGCTCGACTCGCTGTCGTCACCGAGCTTGCGATCGAGCGACGCGGTGGGCCGGCCCGTGGCGTGCAGCTGGATCAGCGCCAGCTTCTCCTCGCTGATGCCCGTCTTCTTGCCGAGCTCCGCCAACGACGGGGGCTCGCCGCCATTCGCAGTGCTCAGCTCGGCGAACGCGCGCGCGACGCGCTGGGCGTCGTCGAGCAGGTGCACCGGCAAGCGCACCAGGCGCCCCTTGTCGGAGAGCGCGCGGTTGAAGCCGTGGCGGATCCACCAGGTGGCGTAGGTGCTGAAGCGGAAGCCGCGACGATGATCGAAGCGCTCGACCGCACGCATCAGCCCGAGGTTGCCCTCCTGGATCAGATCGGCGAGCGGCAAGAGCCCCGTCTCGTAGCGGCGCGCGAGCGACACCACGAGCCGCAGGTTGGCCGTCATGAACTTGTTCTTGGCCTGCTGCTGGCCGCGACGCGCCTCGTTCAGCTTGTTGAGGAAGCTGGCGCCGCCGCCCTTCTCCTCCAGGTACGCGCGCACGGCCAGGTCCGCGTCGAGCAGCGCCACGCGAGCCGTGTCCAGCTCACGCAGCACGCTCGCCGCGCGCTCGGTGCCGGCCTTCCAGTTGGCGGCCGTCCTGCGCTTGGAGTGAGCGAGCTTGCGCAGCGCAAGCAGCTCCTTCGGACCCTCGAAGTGCGATGCGATCGCGGTCGCGACCACATCCAGCGTGGGGGCATGGCTCACCAGCACGCGCCAGTGCGCCAGCTCTCGCTCCTCGATCGCCTGCGCGATCGCGATCTCCTGCTTGGCGTCGAGCACGTCGTAGGCGTGCGTCTCCTGCAGGTAGGTCGCGAGCGTGCTGGCATCGGCTCCGGCGCTGCGCGCGACGGGGCCACTGCCGCTGCGGGCGGCCTTGGGCATTGCGGTGCTGGAACCTAACCTCTTGGCTGTCATGGCTTTTCGTTCGAGCTGGGCGCTGCGCCTAACATCGGGAGGGCACGCCCAGGCTCACCCCTCCCGACTACGTCGACCTTTGCTGAACACACGTTACGGCCGTCCATTCCCACGGCCGCTCACAAGCGGGAGTTGCTCTTGCAACACGATGGCGGCTGCACCGTCCAGCCCCGCTCGATCCGGTACGCTCGTGAAATGTTTGCCGTTACGCGCCCGGCAACCGATCCTCGATGCGAGGAGGCAACGTGGTCACGATTCGGGCAATCGCAATGCTCTCGAGCCTGCTTTTCGCGGCGCGCGGGCAGGCGCAAGACCCGGACAAACGGGACGCCTCGGTCCCGAAACCCGACAAGCCCAAGATCGAGGTCAAGCGCACGGCCTCGGCGCGCCCGAGCTACTCCGAAGTGCTGCACAGCACCAGCGCGCTGAGCCGCCTGCGCATGCGCTGCCGAGCGAGCGGGGAGGACGACGCCGAGCACAAGCCGCTCGATCGACTCACCTGCGCCTTCGCCACCTTCACGCTGCGCCAGCAGCCGCCCGAGAAGATGGCCACGCTGGCCAACTACGGGGAGATCCTGCGCGACCTGCGCGGCCAGTGCCGCGAGAACGCCCCGCGCACCGAGCCCGGCCGGATCGCCTGCGCCGCCTGCCGGCCCGACTACACGGACGAGTGCCTGTACGTGGAGGCGATGAAGGACATGCGTAAGGGCTGTGACGAGCTGCCGGCGCCCCGCTGGCACGCCAACCCGGCGGTGGCGCAGCTGGAGCAGAGCGACGCCGCTCGCGGGCTAGGCAGCGCGCTGATGGGGCGCTTCTGCGCGGCCTGCCCCGACGACCCGAGCGCAGCCTGCCTCTCGGCGTTCTGGCAGGCGGCCAGCGTGCCCAACCGCTGTACGCTGGCCAGCGACGGGTTCGAGATCGAGCTCACGCGCCAGGGCAAGACCAGCACCTGGACCGCCAACCTGGGCGAGCCCTGCAACACGCAGATCACGCTCGCCCTCGACGAGAAGCACCGGACGTGGACCTACTCTGAGATCCGGCTCACGCCCGAGCGCTGTGCGCAGGGCTCGGCGCAGTCCCAGAAGCCGGCCGTGTACTCGAGCGCACCGCAGTACGCGTTCCCGGATCTGGCTGCGCGTTGTGATCGCATCACGCTGTTGTGAAGGAGAGCTCGCATGGCCAAGAATGCGTTGAAGAAGACGAACCTCCCGCTGGTGGAGGTGCGACGCCACCTCGAGCCCGGGCCGATCGTGCTGGTCAGCTCGGCCCACAAGGGCGAGACCGACCTGATGGTCATGGGCTGGCACACGATGATGG
>DASUME010000335.1:0-3544 GCA_036277895.1 Polyangiales bacterium | reverse complement strand
CCGCGCGAGCAGGCCCACCAGCGCGGTGGGTCCGGTCTGGGCAGTGCCGAGGCCGAGCTCGCGCAGCAGCTGATCGCCGAGCGTGAGCCCCTGCTCCAGCTGGCCTGCGCGCAGCAGCTGGTCGACGGCGCTGGCCAAGAGGGTGGACCGCACCTCCCCCATGGCCTGGGTCGCCGCGCGCTGGTACGCCTCGCCCGCGTCGCCGCCGCGGCCCGAGTTGGCCAGCGCCTCCGCGAGCCCGACCTGCAGCGCGCGGCGCTCCAGCGCCGAGTGGCTGCCCCACGCCAGCGCGAGCTCGTAACAACGCGCGGCCGAGTCGAAGGCGAGCGAGCGTGCTGCGCCCTCGGCCGCGCGTGCCGCGTAGCTGGCGGCATGGCCGGCGTCGCCCGCGGACAAGAAGTGATAGGCGAGCAGCTCCGGCTCCGCACCGTGGGCAGCGAGCTCGTGCGCCAGCTCCAGGTGCAGGTCCACCGTGCGTGCGCGCGGCATGCCGCGCTGCACCAGCGCACGCAGCTGATCGTGGCGCATCGCCAGCGTCTCCACCGGGTGGAACGTCTGGCGTACGAGGTGCTCGCGACCCAGCTCCGGCAGCACTTGCTCCAGCTCCGGCACGAGCTCGCGCGCGACCGCGATCGGCAGCGGCGCGGACGCGAGCGCGACCAGCTCCAGCAAGCGGTCCGCCGACGGCGACAGGCGCGCGCGCGACAGCCGCACCAGCTGCTCCATGGTGGCCGTGGGAGCGCCGCCCGACAGCACGTGGCGCGTCAGCTCGTGGATGAACAGCGGCACGCGCGCCGACTCGCCCAGGATGTGCTCCACCAGCTCGCCGTCGCGCGCGTGCGCGCCGAGCAGGTTGATCGTCAGCTCGCGCGCGTCCGCCTCGTCGAGCACGTCGAGCGGCAGCAGCTGGTAACGACCACGCCGCTCCAGCGGGGCGAGCGCCTCTGCGAACGCGTGCAACGCCGGAGACAACGCGCGCTCGTCCTCGCGATGGGCCGCAACCAGCAGGATGCCTGGCATATCCTCCGGGCTGAGCGCATCGCGCAGCATGTGCACGCTGTCGACGTCGCCCCACTGCAAGTCGTCGATCATCAGCACCAGCGAGCGGTGATCGGCCACGCGCGCGAGCAGCTCGTGCAGCGCGCTGGCAGCGTGCCGGCGCAGCTCGTGGGGATCGGCCGGCCGCGTGTAGCGCGCCGCTTGCTGGGCCACTGCGGGGATGCGCAGCAAGACCGGAAACTGCAAGGTCAGCGCACCGAGGTAGCGCGGCAACAACAGCGCGAGGTCGATCTCGCGCAGCTCCGCCATCCGGCGCACCAGTGAGTCGATGATGCCGTCGAGCGCCTTGTAGGGCACGTTCTCGCGCTCGTGGCAGCGGCCGAACAGCACCCATGCGCCGCGCTCGTGCAGCTCGCGCGCGAAGCGCTCCAGCAAGGCTGTCTTGCCGATCGCGGAGGGCCCGGTGAGGCTGAGCACGCGCGAGCCGCCGTCGCTGCGCACGCGATCGAAGGCCGCCCACAGCGCCTGCAAGCTGGCCGCGCGGCCGACGAACGGGTCCAGCTCCGAGGGCTCGGGCGCGGGGCTCAGCTCGCCGACGCGCTCGAGCAGGTCGCGGCCCTTCGGTCGCAGCTCCGGCTCCCGCTGCAACAGGGCCGCGCACAGCTGCTCGAGATCGGGGGGCACGCCCGGCCACAGCTCGCTCACGTTCGGGGCGTCGCGCTCCAGCTTCGCGACCAGGATGCGATTCGGCAAGCCATCGAAAGGCAGCCGCCCGGTGAGGGCCTCGAACAACATCACGCCCACCGCGTACCAGTCGCTTGCAGGCTGCCCGCCGCCGTAGCGCGCCTGCTCCGGCGCCATGTAGGCCGGCGTGCCAACGATCTCCACGCTCTCCACGATGTCGATGCCGAGCTCGCGCACGAAGCCGAAGTCGAGCACGACCACGCGGCCCTGCTCCGTGACCAACACGTTGGATGGCTTGATGTCTCGATGCAGGCGCTCGGCCTCGTGCAGCGCGTAGAGAGCGCGCACCAGCTGTGCGAGCGCGGGGCGCAGGCGCGCGAGGTCGGGCTCTGCGACGCGCGAGGCCTCTCCGCGCACGAGCGTACTGCCACGGCGCGCGCGTACGTAGTCGACGAACGACTGGCCGTGCACCAGCTCCATCGACAGGTACCACTGGCCGCTCTCGTGGAAGAGCTCGTTGAGCGTGACCAGGTTCGGGTGGAACACGCCCGAAAGCGCGCGAAATTCGCGCTTGAAGCGATACAAGCTGCTGGCGTCGAGCCGCGACAGCGCCTTCAGGGCGACGCGCTCGCCGCTCTTGCGATTGGTGGCCTCGTACACCACGCCACTTCCGCCCGCGCCGAGCCTTCGCACGACCTCGAAGCGTTGGGTGTGGAGTACGCCTTCCATGCGCTGCGTCGCAACTCTAGTACAGAGATCCCGCGCGAACACTCGCCCGCATCGGAGATCGCATCCGCGCGACGATGCGCAGGGCTTTCCCCTACAGCAACATGGACAGGGGTGTTTCGAGCAGCGTGCGTAGCAACTTCAGCCACTCCGCACCGAGCGCACCGTCCACCACGCGATGATCGCAGCTCATCGTGAGCGCCAGGCGCTTGCCGGGCACGACGGCTCCGTCTTTGACGACGGGTTCGTCACGAACGGCGCCGATCGCGAGGATGCCGCCCTCGGGCGGGTTGATCACCGCGGAGAACGCATCGATGCCGAACATGCCGAGGTTGCTGATCGAGAAGGTGCCGCCCTGCATTTCTTCGGGCTTCAGCTTCTTGTTCTTGGCGCGGCCCGCGAGCTCGCGGACCTGCTGCGAAATCGCCAGCGCGCCGAGGCGGTCCGCGTCGCGGATGACCGGCGTGACCAGGCCATCCGGGATCGCGACGGCTACGGAAATGTTTACGTGGTCATGGAAGATGACCGAGTCGCCGGCGTAGCTCACGTTGACCTGCGGCAGCCTGCGGAGCGCGACCGCGACCGCCTTGATCAAAAGGTCGTTGAGCGAGATCTTCTCGCCCTGCGCCTCGAGCCGCTTGTTGAAGTCGGCGCGCAGCGCGACCAGCGGCTCGGCGTCGACGTCGATGGTCAGGTAGAAGTGCGGAACGTCGCGCTTCGACTCGGTGAGCCGGCGCGCGATCGTCTTGCGCATCTGCGACAGCTTCTCGGTCCGGTCGCCGTCGCCGGCCTGGATCGTGACGGTGGGCGTGGGCGCCTGCGTTGGTGCGGCAGCCGGAGGAGCGGCCTTGCGCGCAGGGGGTGGGGCGCTCGGGCCGCGCAGGGCTTGGCCCGGGAGGCCCTGACGGGAGTCGCCGTCGACGTCGCGCTTGATGACGCGGCCGTTGGGGCCGCTGCCGCGCACCGACGCGAGGTCGATGTCTTTCTCGCGGGCGATCTTGCGGACGACGGGGGATGCGAGGACGCGGCCACTCTGGGTGCGGTCGGGCGGGGGCTCGCTCTCGTCGTCGGAGGAGTCGGGGTCGCGGGATTCGGGCTCGGGCTCGGGCTCGGACTCGGACTCGGACTCGGACTC
>DASUME010000334.1:0-8543 GCA_036277895.1 Polyangiales bacterium | reverse complement strand
GATGATCGGAATGCACACCAGCATCCGCTGCAGCACTTTCTCGCGATCCCACGGCCAAACGAGTTGATGGAGTTTCCGCGCAGCCACACGGGCCGCCGCGGCCAGGTCAAAGCGGGAAGGATTGTCTTTATCACCCACGCGTCCCGTCCTCCGGAAATCCCGTCCAGTCGATTGCGTCGAGGGCATTCGGTGGCACGCGATTGTCCATTCAGCGCTGCGCCCCGGCGGCTTCACTCGACCGCAGGAACCGGCGCCCCGCGGCGGTCACGCGGAAGGCGCCGCCGCCGTCTGCATCGAACGTGCGGTGGTCGTCGCGCGTCAGCGTGTTGAAATCGCGCGACCAGTCGCTCAGTCGCCGCCGGGCTTTCGCGTGGCCGAGGTCGATGCTGTGCTCGCGAAAGTCGGCGAGCTGCCAGCCGTGCGCGCGTCCTGTCTTCCAGCGGACGAAGCGCTCAAGCGTTACGCGGTCGAGTTGTGCCACGAGTTTCTCCTTGTTCAGAGCGTGAGCGCCTGGCGAGCGCAGGTTATCCGCCTACCGCGGCTCGGCCCAGGGGTGTCGTGGCATCTCGGCGTGCGTTCCGTTCTTGCGCCGATTTCACGACGCGCGTGCTCGGCGGCTCGTTCACCGGCGATGCCGCGTGCTGCGCGGTGTCCGCCCACGCGAGCAAGCGCCGGTACTCCTCGCGCTGGAGAACCACGAAGTCACGACGTAGCTTGGCCATGCGAGTTCCTCTCTTGAGAGTGTTGCAGCGTTGCAGCGCCACAAACAGACTCTACCACTTATTTTCTTTGATTCAAGAAAATATCAACCCGAGCTGCCATGTTCACGAAGGAACCGGCGCGTCTCGGCGGCGGTGATCTGGTACGTCTCTTTGCGACGTCCTGCGCTCCCGCCTCGCTCGAGCAGCTTGGCTTTGAGCGCGCCCTCTTGGATGAGGTTGTTGATGTGCACGCGGCTGCGACCCGCGAGGATGGCGACCAGGGCCGACGACAGCGGTTGGTTGTGATCGAGTCGCTCTCTTGCCGCAGCAGCGCCAAGAACGAGCGCCAGCTCCGAGCTATGGGCGATTCGTTCCGCTTGCTCGATAAGCTCGTCGACGGTGCCCGCGCGCAGATCGAGCAGGCGCGCCAGCATGGGGCGGATCCGCTCCAGGGTGGCTGTGAGTGGCTCGTGAAGCGTACCCGGCCCGCGTGCGTACCGGCCGACAACGACCAGAGCCTTGTAGGCAGATGTTCTTCGCAGCGCGCCGTCGTCGAGTTCACCGACTTCCAGGTGCACGCGCCAATGCGAGCCCAGGAAACCGGAGGCGTCAGCACTCAGCAGATCGAGAATCTGGCGCGTGGCGGCGAGCGCCACGGTGTGCGGGTCGAGATTGGCTAGCCGGGGCGTGTTCGGCGTTTTGGGCATAGCGACATCTACTCGGATTGGGACGGAGCACGCGGACGCAGGGACCGTGCTACCGTTCGGCTGTTCAACATCGGCGTTCTTTTGCGAGTTCCGCCTGGTGTTGGCACCGAGGGTCATGGGTTGCAGCCCGTGGCCCTCAGCTTTTCGCGTTCTTCTGCTCGGTGCACGCTGGGCAGCTCCCCCTAGGTGAAGAGCTGCCCAGCACACGCTAGCATTTATTTTCTTCGACTCGCGACAACAACACGGCTGCTTGAGCGGCCATGGTTTCAGGTGCGGCCGAGATCTCTGAGGGTCGCGGCCGCGCTTCACTCGAAGCGATCGCATGCGTAGGGCCGAGACGCTGCTCTTCAAGCCATTGCGTGCGGCTCGACCCAGACTGCATCGCTGGAGAGCGAGAACGCGCCGAGCGCGCTCTCTGTCAACGTGACCAGCATCTTCTCGGCGATCGCGCGCGCAGCGGGCGGCGGCACGGCGTTGCCGATGCGAGTGCGCGCGGACGTATGCGTGAAATCGCTGAGCAGCAGCGGCTTGCCGTGTACGCGAAGGGGAAACCCTTGGAGCGCGGCCAGCTCCAGCGTCGTGAGCGGCCGATGCCAGGTCCTATCGTCCGCGATGATGACGGGGGGGAAAGGGGGCGGCTTGCGAGGGTCTGCGACAGCTCCGAACGCGTTGTCGATGTTCAGCGAGCCGGTGATCGTCTTGGAGGGATCAGCCCAGCGTAGGACGCCGTACGCGCCCGCTCGAGGCGTGCACCCTACCCGGACGTCGCTGACTGCGTACGCGCCGCAGCCCACCGCGCTCTTGCTGGCAATGGTGCGCGCGGGAGCCTGCCAGTTCAGCACGCCGTAGCCGGCGTCGTACGCGTACGTGACGCGGGGATCGGCCACGTTCGCTACGCCATTCGATCCGCTGCCGCCGATCGTCCCGACGGGCTGCTCCCACTCCTCGACGGCGTGCCGCTTGAACTGCTCGCGCTTGGCTTGGCCCGCTTCGAGAACGCCCTCAAGATCACGCCAGTCACCGCCGGCAGGAATGAGCGCGAGCCGCGTCCAGTTGCGCCAGGTCAGCTTGGGAAGTTCGTGCATGCGCCCCCACTCCTGCGCTGCGAGTGTGCCGGGCACGGGCAGCTCGGTGAGGACCTCGCCGCAGCCGCGCACGCGTCGCGCGGGCGGCTGGTAGAGGAACGGTGCGCATTTCTTCGGCAGTCGCGCGACGAGTAGGTAGCGACGGCGCCGCTGCGCCAAGCCGCCAAGCTCGCCGCAGTCGTGATGGCCGTCGCTGACGACGTAGCCCGCCGCGCGCAACTTCTTCTGAACGCGCGCGATCATTGCCGGCGCGCGAGACTTCAACCGAGGGACGTTCTCGAGGAGTACGAGCGGGGGTAGATCGGCCGCCCAGGCAGCGAGCATCAGGTCGATCCAAACTTCTGCCAGCTGGTTCATCTCCTGGTACTTCGGCGTCTTGCTCTTGGCCGACGAGAGAAGACCGCTGGCACCTGTGCAGGGTGGACTGAGGAAAATGCAATGCGGGGCGCGATGTCCGTACTCCCTGCGAACGTCAGCCGGCGTGAGCGAACGGATGTCTGCGCAGAGCTGACGCGTGCCAGTGAGGTACTCGAAGTCTGCGCACGCGCGCGCATCGAGATCCACGCCGCCGACGCATTCGAAGCGCGCCTGCACGCCGAGGAGCGTGATCGAGGCACTGATGAAGCCGAGTGCACCGGCTCCGCTGCCGCCGAAAGGAAAGGCCGCGCGAAAGACAAGCTCTCGCATCACAGCACCATCCTGGACGAGGACGCTGTAGGTCTCGGCAATCGCGCTTCGTGCGGCGCAGCAGCAAGCCGCAGTGCGCCCGCATAAGTAAGGGAGGGGAACAGGTCGAGTGGGTGCACGAGTTGGGTCTCCTTCCGGGCTGTCTTCGCCCTTGCTGACCTGACCAGCTCTCCGAGAGCGTCGCGCGCAGGGGTCCAGCCCAGAGCGACTGAAGGAAGGGCCCCGCGCGAAGCGTGGGAAGGGTCCTGCAGGGAGCGGCGGGCTGGACGCCGAGCACGATGCCTCAGGTTTCAGACTCCTCCGCAAGGGCGCTCTGCCCGGCCGTCGCAAGGCGGCGCGTCCGTCGCGGCGCTTGCGTCACGGCGCGCGCAGAAGTTCGCGGCACGGGCTCGGCAGCCTCCGAGCGGGTTGCTGCTGGAGGGGCTGCGGAGGGCCACGCCCGATCAGGCGGCGATCTGCGTCAGAGCGCTGTGGCTTGGATCGG
This sequence comes from Polyangiales bacterium, assembly GCA_036277895.1. GTDB lineage: Bacteria > Myxococcota_A > Polyangia > Polyangiales > DASUME01 > DASUME01. The sequence goes on along the minus strand of DASUME010000334.1, from coordinate 4,879 downwards.
CAGCGCTAGGTCGGGCGCCGTGCCGTCTGTGGCGGCGCCGTCGCCGAGCTGCCCGTCCGTGCTCCAACCCCAGCACCACACGGTGTCGTCGAGCAACCGCGCGCACGAGTGATTGCTGCCCGCCGCGACTTCCTTCACGGTTTGCGTGAGCCCGATGACGCTCACGAAGTGGTCGGGTGAACTCTCGAACTTGCCAGCGCCGAGCTGACCCGCGCCCCCTCGTCCTCGACAGACTGCGTGGCCCTCCGCGTCGATTCCGCAGAGGTGATTGCTTCCTACGCGCATTCCGTGCAGACCTGCCGGAGCTTGCTTGGCGACGGGCACCGGCGACTGGATGTCGACAATGTTCGCGCTGTCGGCGTCTCGGTAGACGCTGTGACCCCAGCACAAGAGCTTGCCGTCTTGCTGTAGCGCGCAGCTGGTCCCGCCGCCTAGCGCGATCTCTTTGACCGGACCGAGACCAAGAACCTGCGTGGGCGTCAGGGAAGGAGACTCGCTTCGCATGCCGTTCCCGAGCTGACCGCCGTCGTTTGCTCCCCAGCACCACACGGTCGCATCGGCCTTAAGCGCGCACGTGTGACCGGTCCCCACCGCGACCTTTGCTGCGCCCTCGAGTGCGACCATGCGTGGGCTCAGCACGTGCTCGGACTCGCCGTAGGCGCCTCCCCAGCACAGCACGTGCTGGCTCGCGTCCAATGCACACGTGCGGAACCAGTTCGCGGCCATGCTCGTGACCCCGGTCAAGCCTTCCACCCGCCTTGGGGTTCGCGAGTCGACGCGATCGCCAGTTCCGAGCTGACCCGCGTCGTTCTTGCCCCAACAAAGAACGTCGACGGCGGTGCGCGCACATGCGTAGTCCTCGCCGGTGACGAGCTCGACGACGTTCACGAGATCGTTGACGGGCGAGCTGCTGTACGCAGGCTTGATGCTGCCCCAGCACGAGACCTTGCCGTCTGCGCGCGCGGCGCAGGTGTGGTAGATGCCGCCGGCGAGTGCACTGTCGAACGCGCGGCACGCTGCCGTCCCGCTGCCGAGGTAGCCCACCGCGCAGACGCAGCGATCTTCTCCTGCACACGTGCCGCCCGGCTCGCACGCGGCGGTCGGGCAGGAAGGCGGAGGCGCGCCCGAGTCCGTGTCCCCGCTGTCCGCAGCCGTAGCGGCGGCATCGGTGGCGCCAGCCTCGGCCGATGGCCGCTCCGCATCGGGATCATCCGTGGGTGCACTCCCGTCGCCTGCGTCGTAGCGGCGGACGCTTGCGTCCGCGCCGCCGAGCACGTCGGCGAGCTCTTCGCCTGGCACGATGGCCTCGCTCGGAGCATCCGCGATCGGGCCGCAACGCGATCCGGGTACCGATGAGCTCGCCACTCCGCTGCACGTCTCGTTTTCGTTGGTGCAGAGCTCACGGAGGCACGACGCCTCGAGACGCACCTTCACGCGGAGCGTGCTGTGTGGCTCGAAGTGCACGATGGACTTGCGCTCGACGACGACCGCCTGGGAATCGTAGCCGGTCACGACCAGCCGAAACGCTTCCGCGCCGGCTTTCGGTTGCACCACGCCGAACGAGAGCGGCAGCGTGTACGAGGGAGTGCCTTGATCGAGGGCAAAGGCCAGCGGCTGGTCGATCATCCGCGCGCCATCCTCGCTCTGGATGCTGGCTTCGAGGCGCGTGAAGGAGCCTGCCGGCGCATCGCTCTCGACCACGACGACCACTTGGGTCGGCGCGAGCACTTGTTCGGACACGCACGCGGGCGTGAGTGCTGCCAGGCTCAACAATCTCCGAAGCATCGAACGGGGGATCATGGCGTCCTCCCTGGGCCGTTCGCGACCCTGCCTGTGCTGCCTCCCCACGCGTCGCTCGTGCGCGTGCCCGGGTCGCGTACGGCGAAGGCCACCCCGACGGCCGCGCTGGCGGCGGCGAGGCCGACCGCGGTCCAAAGCCAGGGGCTCTTGTACCAGCGCCGTTCGGCGCGCTCTGCGCGCTCGTGCGAGGGTGACGCGAGCACGACGCGCAGTGTCTGCCGCTCGCCTCCGCGTACTTGCACATGCCGACGCACCAGGGAATGACCTGGAATCGTGAGGTCGAGGACGTGTGCGCCGGCGGTGAGACGGAGGGGGGCGTCCGCCGGCCGCGCGAAGGACTCGTCGACGAGGACCTCCGTGGCTGCCGGCTCGCTCTTCACGTCTACCAGGCCGACATAGGTTCGAGCCCGCTTAAGCAAGCGCTCCGTCTCCTGGCGAAGGTCGCCCTGCAGCGGTTTGGCCTCGGACTGCAGCGCCGCTTCGAGCTGATCGATGCAAGCTTCGTAGTTGCGCAGCGAAAACTCCGCCAATCCAAGCCCGCGATGGGTGCGCGCACTCGGCGCGAGTTGGTGCGCGCGCGCGAAGAGCGCCCTCGCCTCATCGTACTTGTGCTCGGCCATCTCGCTGACCGCGTCGTCGATGGTTTCTCGGTACCCTGGCGGGTCGGCTTGTTCGCCGTCGGCGAGCGCGGCGAGCGCCTGCGCGAGCGCGGGAAGCGAGAAGCCTTGCTCGGTCCACGGCGCGACCGCGCGCGCCGCCAGCCGTTGCTGAGCCACGCGTACGCGCAGCAGTTCGGCCTTCCCGTCCTGCACGTGCAATAAGATCACGTCACTCGCGCTGACGTCACGGCCGAGCTGCGTTGCGTCGGAGACGGCGCGTGCGAGCGCTTCGCCGTCGTTGGCGTAGTGTAGCGACAGGCGCGGATCGCTCGAGATGGCGAGGTCGAGGTGCGTGTCGATCGCGAGGGTGACCGGTTGATCGCCGAGCTTCACCATGTGCACGCGCCCGGAGGCGCCGTTGCATTCCGCCTGCACGCGGTAGTCGCCGGCGGCGGCGCGCTCGAGGACGAACGGCGTGGTCCCTAAGGGACGGCCATTGAGGTACACCGGGCAGTGGCTCGTCGGCGCGCTCGTCACCGTGAGACGCCCGAGGTGCTGCTTCACGAGGCGGTCGTCGGCTTCGCGCAGTACGGCCATGACGTTCGCGGGATGCGCGTCCTCGCTCGGCATCAGGTCCGGGACCAGGCGACGGCATTGCGTCGCCTGGTCGAGGGCGCGGCCGCGGTCGTTGCTCTGCAGGTCGCTGCGCACCAGCGACAAGCACGCATCGAGGATTAGGCGCGCCGTGGGCGTGTCGCGATTCAGCGCTTCGAGGCTGCGCTCGGCGCGGGTAACCACCTCGCGCACGCTCTTCTCGGCCGCCGCTCTGCGGCCGAACGCGACGTGCTCCTGGGCTTCCTGCGCGGCGCGCTCGAGGGCGCTTCGGTCGGCCTCGTGAGTGGTCTCGGGAGACCGCGAGCGAAGCGTGAAGCGGTCTCGCGCCTGCAGGGGCGCGATCAACGCGGCATGCGGAGTAGACGCGAGCTGGGCCTCGAGCGCGGTGGTTGCGCGCAGAGACGCACCGAGGTCTGGCGTGCCGTACGGCACCACCAACACCTCGCCGAGGGGCTGTGCGCCTGCAGTACCCGCGAGGGAGAGCCAGAGAGCGGCCCAGAGCAGGGCTGATCGAAGGAGTGACATGCGGGGGGTATCGGTCGGCACGGGGGCGCAGTTGCGTACCACGATGCTCTTTGATGGGCTCGCCGCACCACCGTGCGCGTCGGGTGGTGCGATGCGTCGACGGGGAAGCGCCGATTAATGCCTACCCGCGAGGAGGATGCGCAACGCGAGCATTCCTGCGCGAGCGGGAGGTCTCTTCAAAACGGCCAGCAGCGCGGCAAGCGTTTCAGGAGGGGTCCAGGCCCCGCCCGCGCGTCGTCCCGCTGCTGCGGGAGCCTGAACGGCGCCCATCGACCACCGTCACTTCAGAGGCAGCGTCGTGCGGCGGTAGGGACCCTCACGGTACACGCCGTTGGCGGACACCGTTCCTTGGACCAGCACGTCATACTCACCTGGCCCTCCGCTCTGCCCAACGACCGCCCCGTTGTCGAGGATGGCGACGGTGACAGGTTCGACTCTACCCGTGAACCAGCCGTCTCCCGAGATCGCGTCTGGTGCCTTGCCGTCGTCCTTCACACTCGTCGAGACGGGACTGAACAGTCTCCAGCCGCCGAAGACGACGTTGGTGCCGACGGCGCGCCCGGCCGCGAAGCGCACCGCGACACTCCCTCCAGAGGCCGCGAACACGTTGAAGCGAATGTCTTCGATGGCGGGCTCTTCGTTGCTGCCGCTGTCGACGTAGCTCGCGAGCTTGATGGTGCTCTGAAGCGTGCGCTCGGAACCGACCACATAGGGCTTGAACGGAATGCTGAGCGTGATGGAGTCGCCAGCCTGGGGCCCGCCATTCATGAGGACGCCGCCCTGCTCGAATCGTTGAATGTCGACGCTCACTGCGCCTTCGGAAGCACCGTAGCCCCCTCCGGTGCTTCGAGTCCGCAATGTGGGCCGTGTCGAGGTGATCGTGGCTCTGTCGAAGACCGGCTCGGTGGGCTGATTCCAGATAAAGTAAAAGCTGAGCCGGCCTGCGCGCAGCTCAAGCTCTTCGATGCTTAAGGAGCTTCGCGCGGGATCGAACTGAATCTGGAAGTCGCTTGGTGCTTGGGCGGTGCAGCACGCTTCTCGCGAATCGTGAGACGCAGTATGTCCGACGACGCACCAGCCGTAGTCTCCAGGAAGATCCGGCTTCATGGTGAACACGCTCACGTCGCCGGGTGAGCTCGCGACGTTGCTGCCGGCAGGTTTGGTGTCCAGCCGCCACGTCAGCCGGTCGATCGGTTCGCCGGACGGAAGGAAGGTTTCGGCCCTGAGCGTCACGGGCGCAGGAAACGCCGCGGCGGTAGCGCTGCAGCTGACGTACGGACACTGTGAACCCTGCGCGCAAGCCCTCGGATTGCCGCTGTCCGTCATGTTGATGCTCGAGT
>DASUME010000333.1:0-5940 GCA_036277895.1 Polyangiales bacterium | reverse complement strand
AACGTGCTGGCGAACGTGATGGAGAAGAGCATGCGCGAGCTGTTCTTCGCCTTCAACGACGACCGCCCGGAGATGCACCTCGGCCGCGGCGACGTGAAGTACCACATGGGCTTCTCCAGCGACCGCTTCGTCGAGGGCCGTCAGGTTCACCTCACGCTGTGCTTCAATCCGTCGCACCTCGAGTGGGTGAACCCGGTCGTCGAAGGCCGCGCGCGCGCCAAGAGCGATCGCAAGGGCGACTCCACGTACGCCTCCGTGCTCCCGCTCGTCATCCACGGTGACGCCGCGTTCGCGGGCCAGGGTGTGGTCGCAGAGACGCTGAACTTCAGCCGCCTCCAGGGCTACACCACCGGTGGCACGATCCACCTTGTGATCAACAACCAGATCGGCTTCACCACCGCGCCGGACGACTCGCGCTCCAGCCCGTACTGCACGGACATCACGCGCATGCTGCGCTGCCCGGTGTTCCACGTGAACGGCGAGGATCCGGAGGCGGTCGCGCAGGTCGTGCGGCTGGCTGCGGACTTCCGCCAGCAGTTCTCGCAGGACGTCGTGATCGACATGTACTGCTACCGCCGCTACGGCCACAACGAGGCTGACGAGCCGCGCTACACGCAGCCCGTCATGTACTCGGTGATCGACAAGCAGCCGTCGGTGCGCGAGATGTACGTGCGTCGCCTGGAGGAGCGCGGCTTCATCAGCGGCGAGCAGGCGCAGCAGATCGCCAAGCGTCGCCACGAGCAGATGGAGAACGAGCTGCTGGAGGCGCGCCGCGGCAGCTACGTGCCGCCCGAGTACGCGATGGGCGGCCTGTGGCGCGGCTACAAGGGCGGCCCGGACGCCGACACGCCGGACGTGTCGACCGCGGTCCCGCTCGAGCGCCTCAAGGTGCTGGCCGAGAAGATCACGTCCACGCCGGAAGACTTCGAGGTCAACCCGAAGGTCAGGCGCTTCCTTAAGGAGCGCCTCGAGCGCGCCACGGGGCAGAAGCCGCTCGACTGGGGCACCGCCGAGACGCTCGCCTACGCCTCGCTGCTCGAAGAGGGCACGCGCGTGCGCTTGAGCGGCCAGGACACACGCCGCGGCACGTTCAGCCACCGCCACGCGGTGTTGTTCGATGCGCGCACCGGCCGCCGCTTCATGCCGCTGATGCACGTCACCGAGCCGCTGGCCAAGATCGAGGTCTGGGACAGCCCGCTGTCCGAGGCCGGCGTGGTCGGCTTCGAGTACGGCTACAGCCTGGACAGCCCGGACGCGCTCGTGGTCTGGGAGGCGCAGTTCGGCGACTTCGTGAACACGGCGCAGGTCCTGATCGACCAGTTCATCTGCTCGTCGGAAGACAAGTGGCACCGGCTCAACGCGCTGGTGATGCTGCTCCCGCACGGCTTCGAGGGTCAGGGTCCGGAACACTCGAGCGCACGCCTCGAGCGCTTCCTGACGCTCTCCGCCGAAGACAACATGCAGGTCTGCAACCTGACTACGCCGGCGCAGATCTTCCACTGCCTGCGGCGTCAGGTGGTGCGGCCGTATCGCAAGCCGCTGATCATCATGTCGCCCAAGAGCTTGCTGCGTCACCCGTCGGCCTCGAGCACGCTCGAGGATCTCTCGACCGGCTCGTTCCAGCGCATCATCCCGGACACCACGGTCGATCCGAAGACCGCGCGCCGCGTGCTCTTGTGCAGCGGCAAGGTCTACTACGACCTCGCCGCCGCGCGCGACGTGCTGAAGAAGAACGACGTCGCGATCATCCGCGTCGAGCAGCTCTACCCGCTGCAGGCCGCGCACGTGCAGGAGGTCCTCAAGCCCTACAAGAAGGGCACGGACCTGGTCTGGGTGCAGGAAGAGCCGTGGAACAGCGGCGCCTGGTTCTTCATGAACGCAAGGCTACCGCGCATGCTCGACGGGAAGTTCCCGCTGCGCGTGGTGTCACGCGCCGAGAGCGCCAGCCCCGCCACCGGTTCCCACGCGGCGCACAAGCTCGAGCAAGAGCGCCTGATCGAGGAAGCGCTGAAGTAACAAAGCGCGGAGCCAAGACAGCGGGCTCCGCGCTCTTTTGTCGCTCTCAGGCCTCGTTGCCGCGGATCTCGATCTTGCGCGGCTTCTGCTCTTCCTTCTTCGGGAGGCGCAGCGTCAGGATGCCGTCGGCGAAGCTCGCATCCACCTTCGTCGCGTCGATGTTGGTGGGGATCTGCCACTGGCGTACGAAGCTGCCGTAGCTGCGCTCGACGCGGTGGTAGCGGCGCTTGTCGCTCTCTTGCTCCAGCTTGCGCTGCCCCTTGAGGGTCAGCACGTTCGCGTCGACCTGGATCTCGATGTCGTCGCGCTTCACGCCGGGCAGGTCCGCGCGCAGCACCAGCGCCTCTTCATCTTCGTGCACGTCGACGTTCGGTGCGAAGTCGGCCGGGCGGTTGCGGCCCTGGAAGAAGCTCTTCTCGACCTCACGCTGGAAGCGATTCAGATCAGCAAACGGGTCCCAGACGCTCAACATGACGTTCCTCCTGATATGACGGATAGACGGGGCCCTCGCGCACGCAGCGGTGCGCATACCTCGGCCAAGTCCCCGACGCCCCGGGTCGGGATGGCCAGCTCAGAGCTCGGCGACCAGCGAGAAAGCCCACTCGTTTGAAGCTCTTGCGGGCTCAGCCGTCGGTCGCAGGAGGAACCTAAGCATGTCGGTTTTTGCGTCAACCCCGGTGTTCGAAACGGCTGCTACGATGATGCGTATGCGGACTCACGCGCGCGTGTTCGGCGGCTTGGCCTTGTGTCTGTCCTCGCTGGCGGGATGCAGCACCGACGGCGACTACCAGGTGGCCGTGAGCTGGATCATCAACGGCACCACCCCCAGCGCGGAGATGTGCCAGGAGCACGGGATCGCACGCGCCCGCTTCGAGGTCCGAAGCCAGGGCGGCTCGCGCATGAAGACGGTCGAAGGCGACTGCGCCGAGCTGATCACCCTCTCCACGGACGTCGACGTCGCCGGCTTCTACACCAGCGACGCGTTCGAGTGGGACACCCGCTACAACTACACGCTGACGCTGGTCGACGCGGCGGGCACGCCTGTCTCGCTGCCGGCCAGCGCCAGCTTCCAGGTCGGCTACGGCCAGGCGGACGTCTTCGAGCTCAACTACCTCGACTATGTGGCGCCGGTCGGCCGCTCGGCGTCGCTCACGGGCGAGTGGCAGTTTGCGAACGGCAGCCAGGCCAGCGTGGCCACGGACTGCGCGGCGGCGGGCATCTCCCGCGTACGTATCCTCGCCACGTCGGCGCTCGACTACGAGACGCTCGCGGATTCGGTGACGGTGGCGGAAGCAGACTGCAGCGCCGGACGTTTCGTCTCCAACGGACCGGTGCTGGCCACGGGCGACTACCTGTTCTTCTACCAGGCGCTGCGCGCGGACGGCACCGTCGCCACCACCAGCGACACGCAGGCCCAGTTCGCCGACTTCAACTCGAGCATCGTGCTGATGCGCAGCAGCTTCTTCGGGAAGTAAGAGGAGTCCCTTGTTCCAGTTCCCTCCGCTGACTCCGTTCGTCAAGAAGCTGCTGATCACGCTGTTCGCGATCTTCGTGTTCGCCGCGCTGGCGACGAACTTCATGGGCGTGCCGATCGTGCGCCTGTTCGCGCTCGACACCTCGCAGCTGTCGGTCGCGACGCTCTGGCAGATCTTCACCAATGTGTTGGTGCAGTCGCCGACCGGCGTCTTCCCACTGATCATCAACCTGGTGTTCATCTGGCTGATCCTGCCGCCGTTCGAGGACCGCTACGCCGCTGCGCGCACGGTGCAGTTGCTGCTCGCGGCGACCGTGTGCTCGTCGCTCGCAGCGCTCGTTACCGGCCTGCTCATCCCGTCGTTTGCGGTGGCCCTCGAAGGCCCCGGGCCGCTCACGCTGGGCGCCATGTCCGCCTACGCGGTGCTGCTGCCGCCCAACGCGCAGGTGAACTTCTTCGGCGTGCTGCCGATGCGCTCGCAGCACCTGCTCTGGGTGATCGTGGGCCTGAGCGTGCTCGGCTTCATCACCTCCAAGAACCTGGCCTCGCTGGCGTCGGACCTCGGCGCGATCGGCGGTGGCATCGGCTTCGTGAAGCTCTGGATGCAGCGTCCACCCCGCAAGCGCACGTTCCAGAAGAAGGCCACCGGCAAGCTGCGCGTGGTCTCCCGCGACGACGACAAGCCGCGCGGCGGCTGGATGAACTAGATCGTCTCGTGCGGGTCGGCGTCCACCCTTCGGCGGACCCAACCGGAGGCGACCACCGCCAACGCGAGCGCGGCCCCCGCACACGCGAGCGCCTTCGCGACCGTGACCACGTATGCAAGCGTGGCCAGCCAGAGGCCTCCACCCGGGTGGAGCATCGCGAGCAGCGCGTGGAGCGTGTTCTCCAGCAGCGCGAGCAGGGCCGGCAGCACCGCCAACAGGGTCAGCACGCGGCGATAGCGCGGCTCGCCCAGCGTCTCGTACAACCGCAGCAGCACCAGGCTGCCCGTGACCGGCACCAGGCAGGCGAGCGAGAGGAACGCGACGTACGCCCGCCGCCCCGCGACTCCGTAGGCCGCCACACGCTCCAGCATCCCGCGCGGGTGCAGCGTGCCGTCCCCGGAGATTACCGCGAGCCCTACGTGGCGCTCGAACTCGCGCGCGTACCAGCCGTAGATGGCCACCGACAGCACCGCGAGCAGCAGCCCCCAGAAGCGAGCGTCCGCACCGGACGCGGCGCGCCGAATCGTGACCCCCATGACCTGATGGTACCGTGCAACGGACACAGCCCGTTACTTCTGAAATACATTCCAGCGGGAAGTTTCCTGCCTACGACGTGTGTGTAAGACGGCGCCGGAAGCTTTCGGCCCGGGCGACCTCATGATATGAGCGCCCGTCGGCAAGGAGACTCATGCTCAAGAACCCCGCTGATCGTCGCACCGTACTCTGGGTGCTGCTCGCGCCCCTGTTCGTGGGTCTCCAGTACGCCAATCCCGCATGGGTCCCGTATCTCAGCCCGGTCAGCTGCTACTTCGCACTCGCCTGCGGCGTGATCGCGCACAACCACAACCACCACCAAACGTTCCGGGACAAGAGCGCCAATCGCTGGTTCTCGATCTGGCTCAGCTTGTTCTACGGCTACCCCACCTTCGCCTGGGTGCCGACGCACAACCTGAACCACCACAGGTACGTCAACCGCGAGGGCGATGCGACCATCACCTGGCGCTTCACCAACCGCCACAACGCGCTGGTCGCGGTCACGTACTTCTTCGTGTCGTCGTACTACCAGAGCAAACCAATCAACGACTACATCGCCAACGCCAAGGCCAAGAACCCCGCGCTCTACCGGCAGATCCTGCTGCAGTACGCGTGCTGGATCGGCGCCTACGTGGCGATGTTCTCGCTCGCGGTGGTGCTCCACGGCTGGGGCCAGGGCCTGTACGTGTGGGGTCTGTCGGTCGGACTGCCGGCCTTCTTCGCGCTGTGGACGATCATGCTGTTCAACTACGACCAGCACGTGCACACCAACCCGTTCTCCGAGTACGACCACTCGCGCTCATTCACCAGCACCGCCGTGAACTACCTGTTGTTCAACAACGGCTACCACCTGGCGCACCACGACAACCCCGGCGTGCACTGGACCAAGCTAGAGGCCCTGCACAACGAGGTGGCTGACAAGATCCATCCGTCGCTCAAGCAGAAGAGCCTGGCCTGGTACTGGTTCAAGCAGTACGCGCTGGCGCCGTTCTTCCCCTCGCTCGGGACCGTGCAGCTCGGACCGGGTCCGATGAACCCGCCGGAACGCGAGCTGGTCGCTTCGCTACAGCCCGATCCCGCCGAGTGATAGACTCGGCGCCTTGTGGTTGAGCGAGACCTGAGCGGACGCTGCGGCAGCTGCGCCTTCTTCATCCCACGCACGACCGACGCGAGCGGCGCGCGCAGCGGTGAGTGCCGGCTCGGCTGCTG